>JAZSPX010000094.1:0-3761 GCA_045537675.1 Candidatus Faeciplasma sp.
CAGGCGTCTAAGTTAATGCCTGTTTTGGTTGAACCAACGTTAACAGAAGAACAAACACGGCTTGTCACTCTTAAAGCTTCGGGAATAGACTCGATAAGCTCCTTGTCGCCTGCGGCAAAGCCCTTTTGAACAAGTGCCGAATATCCGCCGATGAGGTTTACACCCACAGCCTCGGCCGCTTTATCCATTGTAATTGCGAACTTAACAGGGCTTTCTTTGCAAGCTGCCGAGATGATCGAGATGGGGGTGACAGAAATTCTCTTGTTGATAATCGGAATGCCGTATTCCTTTTCGATCTCCTCGCCCACACGGACTAAATCCTTAGCGCAGGTGGTGATTTTTTTATATACCTTTTCGCAGGCTACATCAATGTCGGCATCAATGCAGTCTAAAAGCGAAATGCCCATGGTGATGGTGCGAATGTCTAAGCATTCGTCCTGAATCATGCGTATCGTTTCTAAAATGTCACTTAAGTTTATCATTTTATATCGTTACCTTTCTTGGAGGGTGATGTTTTAAAGTGCGCAGGCGGCGCAAGTGCCGAGCGTGGGCGAAGGCCCTGTGCGAGGCGTGGCGCCGCAGTGCCCGGCGCAAAGGAACGCCTCCACCCTTCGCACCCACTGCCCTGTGGGCAGGCGTGCTTCGGACGTCGGCTGAGTTGCATACCAAACTTCAAATGCGGTTTAATCTTATATGTGGTGCATGGTGTTGAATATATCCTCATGCATAACGTAAATTGAAAGCCCGAGTTCTTTGCCCAAAGCTGTCATCTTATCGCTGAGCTGTGCTAACGGGGTAGAAAGGTTTGTGATGTCAACAAGCATTACCATTGCAAAAACATCCTGCAAAACCGACTGTGTTACTTCTGTTACGTTGGCATTGTTCTCGGCACAAATGGTTGAAACCTTTGCCAGAATACCAACTGCGTCCTTGCCGATTACTGAAATTACTGCTTTCATTTTAACATTCTCCTTTTTGTTAAGGTTTTAACAAGTCGAGTATATTGTATCACATTTTGGCGGTTTTGCCAATAGTCAAACACGAATTTTATTAAAAATCACTGGTTTGCAAGCTCTAAAATAAGCTGTTTTAAACACTCTCCCACAAGCTCGCCGCTGTAAAGCGCTTCTTCAAGGCTGTTCGAGCTTGACCCCATCTCTAAAAGAAAGCTGCCCTTGGTAAGCTCTTGGTTATAATTGCGGTCATAGAATAAAAGAGGTCTTGTAAGCCCGGGGTAGTTTTCCTCCATAACCGATTGCAGGCGTGAGGCAAACCGCAGGTTATATCTATATTGAGGGACGTTGACGTGCCCGCATATAATCATTACCTGTGCCGCAGTTTTGCCCTCAATCTCGGCAACAGGGGCATAGCGCACGCCATCCGATTCGATAGCGTCACGGTGAACGTCGATAACGATTTGTATGCTTGGGTGCTCTGCCAGAATCTCCTCCACCCTTTCCGAGCTTCGGTCGTAAGCACCCGAATAGTTGGGATAGTCAAACACTGTTGTGTCGTGAATTACACCAATTCCTGCTTCTTCAAGCTTTTTTACAATTTCAGCACCAACTGCAACCACGCTTTTTTCAAGGTCGGTCGTGCGTGAACGGTCAGTTTCATCATAGAATTCCTTGGCAAAGTCCTCATAGCTTTCGGTCGTGTGGGTGTGCATAATAAGCACCATGGGCCCGTCATCAAGCGAGATTTCAACGGCAGGCTCGCGGGTACATTGGTCATATAAATAATCGGTATCAATGTCGGTGTCGTTTCGCATAAGTCCGCCAAAGGGCAGCTCGATGCAGGACGACGATGTGTTATATGAATATGTCTTTCTAATAATCGGCCCGCTTATCTGCGAGGGCGTCAGCTCCTCCTCGGGCATCTCGGCATCTTCTTTTTCGGCTTCAAATTCAAACAAATGCCCCGAAAGAGAGATAAGGCTGTCGGCAACGCCCTCCCCCTTGGGCGAGGTGTTGATAATCTCGGTCTTGCTTTCTTCCTCGGCAATATAGCTGTCTTCTTCTGCAACAAAGCTACCCATTGTAAGCTTTGCGGCAAATTCGCTTAAGCTAACAAAAAAGCTTGAATGTGGCAAAACCTTAAACATGAAAACCACCGCCGAAACAAGTGCCAAAGCGGTAAGCCCTCCAAAAATCGTCATGGCTGTTTTATAATCATCCGGGCTTTTCAACATTTTTACTCCTTTCTGTCACACGTTTAAAATAATTAACCATTATACTAATTTATGGTGGAATATTGTTTTATAGACAAACAGTTTTGTTTGTGCTAAAATGCTTATGGCACGAATATATAAAGGATGTGACCTTTTTGAAATATAAACTATACCTTGCTTTGGCGGCAACTGTTCTGCTTTGCGGCTGTGCAAAAATCCCTGTTAAAGAGGGTTACGATACCCCTCTTGTAACGCAGGACAGCTTGCAGGAGGCTATGCCAACCGAAGTTACCACCACGACCGAGGCAACGACAACAACGCCCCAAACAACCACATTGGAAGAAACTACAACAACCACCGAAGCGACGACCGAGGTTACGACGACTACCGAAAAAACGACTGCCGAAACCACAATGACCGAGCCTGAAGTTGAAACGAAGGACGACGAAACCGCCCCCAATGACGAAACCGAAAGCGAGGTTGTTGAGATCAAAGAAAACGAGCATTTCTTTTTGGTGAACCGCGAATATCCCCTGCCCGACGATTATGAAATTGAAACCGACTATGTGCAAGGCTCTTACGAGCTTGAGGTTACCGCCGCAAAGCATTGCCGCGAAATGATCGCCGCCGCAAAAGAGGACGGAATTGAGCTTAAGGTGCTGTCGGCTTACCGCACCGTAAGCTATCAGAAAAAGCTTTTCGAGCGCAACATAAAATCCCGCATGGAGAAGTATGGCTGGAGCTATGAGGAAGCCTATGACGATGTGCTTATAAACATAGCTCTCCCCGGCACCAGCGAGCATAATGCCGGCCTTGCGGTTGACATTGTGACCGAGGACGACTGGGACACCTATGAAGCGTTTGACCAGACAAAGGAATATGACTGGTTGCAGGAGCATGCCGCAGAACACGGTTTCATATTGCGGTATTTAAAAGACAAGGTAGATATTACAGGCTATATTTACGAACCGTGGCATTACAGATACGTAGGTGTTGAATATGCCGCCATGATTCGTGACACAGGCCTTTGCTTAGAAGAATTTTTTGAACAGTATGTATGGGTCGATAACGCACCCAATGATGAGGAAACGGTAGAATCAGAATGAACATAGCATTTTTCTTAACATTAAAAAAAGACGTAGCTTACCTTTATGACGACTATTCAATCCGTCAGGCGCTTGAAAAAATGCGCCACCACGGATACTCCTCTATTCCTGTTATAGACAGAAGCGGCAAATATATCGGCACCGTGACCGAGGGTGACTTTTTGTGGTATATGCTTGATGAGAGCATTACCGACACCGACGGCGTTTCGATTTATGATGCCGAGGAGCTTCTTTTGAAAGACCTCGTGCACAAAGACCGCGCGGCTGCAAGAATTACCGCCACGATGGATGAGCTTTTAGAGCTTGCGATGCGCCAGAATTTTGTGCCCGTGACCGATGACGAGGGCAAGTTCATTGGCATTGTAACAAGGCGCAATATAATTAAATACTTTGTTTCAGGCTCGAAAGACGTAAGCCCGAAGGGCTATAATAAGTCTACAACCAAGATATAGTGAAGCCTGTCGGTTTAAAGTGTTTAATATAAT
>JAZSPX010000172.1:0-2799 GCA_045537675.1 Candidatus Faeciplasma sp.
AGAACGACATGGCTACGATCCGACTTCGATAATTCTCTGGTCGAAGCCACCCCCGCCGAGGCGGTTATTACCTGCTGTTGCAAGAACCTGAGTTACGCCGTCACCCATTTCGATGATGGAAACGTCGAATGTACCGCCGCCGAGGTCATATACCATAACCTTCTGCTCTTCTTCCTTGTCAATGCCGTAAGAAAGCGCAGCAGCGGTAGGTTCGTTGATAATTCTTCTTACGTTAAGGCCTGCAATCTGGCCAGCGTCCTTGGTTGCCTGACGCTGAGAGTCGGTGAAGTATGCAGGAACGGTGATAACAGCTTCGGTTACCTTTTCGCCAAGGTAAGCTTCTGCATCTGCCTTAAGCTTCTGCAAAATCATTGCGGAAATTTCCTGAGGGGTATAGCTCTTACCGCCCATTTCTGCCTTATAGTCAGAGCCCATGTGGCGCTTGATAGAGCTTACGGTGTTGTTAAAGTTAACAACTGCCTGTCTTTTTGCGATCTGACCGACGAGTCTTTCGCCGTTCTTAGAAATACCAACTACTGAAGGGGTGGTTCTTGCACCCTCGCTGTTGGTGATAACTACTGCCTCGCCGCCTTCCATAACAGCAACGCAGGAATTGGTTGTACCAAGGTCGATACCTATAATCTTTGCCATAATCTATTTCTCCTTTAAAATTCAAAATGTTTTTCAGTTATTTATATTATAAACAGTGTGCTGTTTATTAACAGTTTGCAACAGACACCATTGCGGGTCTGATCACCTTGTCGCCAAGCTTATAGCCCTTTTGGAGGACTGCGGCTACGGTGTTTTCGCCAAGGGTTTCATCTTCAATCTGCATAACGGCGTTTTCAAGGTTGGGGTCGAATTCCTCGCCAACACGGTCGATAACCGTGACGCCCATTGCTTTAAAAATCTCGCTAAGCTGGTTCTGAATCATCAGAATGCCTGCTTTATATTTTTCATCGGTTGTTTCAACTGCGGCTGCACGCTCGAAATTATCAGCCAATGGCAGGAATTTCTCAACTGCCTTCGCGGCTGCGTCGGGGTAAATTTCAAGTCTTTCTTTCGCCGAGCGCTTACGGAAGTTATCATACTCTGCCATAAGGCGCAAGTATTTATCGTTCTGTGCTGCAAGTTCAGCCTTCATTTCTTCGTTTTCTTTAATCAAAAGCTCCTCTGCGGTAAGCTCTTTTTCAACAGTTTCCTCAGCCGAAGAAGCTTCTTCGTTCCGGGGTGTTACTTTTTCTTCGTTCATTCTTGGTAACCGTCCTCATACATTTCTTGCTCGTCATCGTCCGATGAAAGCATTTCGGAAATTTTGTTTGAAAAATATTCTACATAAGGTATCACCTTACGGTAGTCGATTCTCATCGGCCCGATAAGGCCCAGGTGGCCTGCAACCTGACCGTTCTTTAAAAAGTTTGCGCTTATTAAGCTTGAATTGCCGATGACGAAATCCTCTTCCTCTGCGGAAAACATGACGTGAATTCCCGAGAAGCTGTCATCAATAAGCTTTCTAAGCTCGTTCTGATTGTCTAAAAATGTGATTATTTCATTCTGGTCAAAGTCCTGACACTTTAAAAGGTTGCGCTCGCCCGATACCGAAACGTCTCGCTGAGTGAACTCGCGGGACATATCGAACAACCCCTGCACAAGCGGCGAGAGGGTTAAGAGATAAGTACCCATTGCGGTTTCGAGCTTGGTTAACATTTCATCACTTAAAAGGTCAACGGGTACGCCCTCTAAATTCTCTTTAACAAAGTTAGAGAATTGCTCTAATTGCTCGTTAGTCAAATCAAGCTCTAAGCGGCAGGTTCTGTTTTTAATCTTACCTGTTGAAGTTACCATTAAAAGGACGTAAAGTCTTTTGCCGGTGGGAATAACCTCTACCTTGGAGATGATTGAGAACTTGGGGTTCTCGCCCGATACGAAGGTGGCGCAGCGTGTAAGCTCGGCCAATGCGTTTGACGCTGATTTGACGATTGCATCTTCGGTATAGGTGTCGTCCGGCAGCATTCCTTCCAGCATTGAAATTTCTTCATCGGTTAAAGGGTTTGTCTGCATAAGTCTGTCAACATATAAACGGTAGCCGTTATACGTCGGCACTCTTCCGGCGGAGGTGTGCGGCTGTTCTAAATATCCTTGCTTTTCAAGCTCTGCCATTTCGTTGCGAATGGTGGCGCTTGAAGCGTTTATGTGCTTCATTATCGCCTTGGAACCGACAGGCTCGCCTGTAAGGATATATTCATCTACAACAGCTTCAAGAATTCTAAGCTTTCGTTGGTCCACGCTTTACCCTCCCCTTTTAAAAATGTTTTAGCAGTTATCTCTCGAGAGTGTTAGCACTCTTTAGCCCCGAGTGCTAATTATAAGTATACCCCGATTTTTATGAATGTCAATAGTTTTCACAAATTTTTCAGATTTACCCCAAATATGTTCACACATCTCCTCACAATTTATAACATTTGACATTACCCTTTACGACAGTTTTTTTAAGGTGGGCGTGTTATTTTGTTCTGGAAATGAATTGGCGCCGACGTCGCCGAAGGTGCGCCCGCCGAAGGTGGGCCGGGCGAAGGCGGTGGAGGCGCTTAAGAAGGCAGTTTTAAAAGGAAAGAGAGATATTATGGCAGTTTACGTAACAAAAGATGACAACACGACCATAACAGCCGCCATTACGGGTGAGATAGACCATCACTCGGCACGCTGGCTTAGAATGGACATTGACACAGCGATTTCGGACAACGCACCGCAGGTTTTGCGCCTTGATTTTAAAGATGTGACTTTCATGGACAGCTCGGG
>JAZSPX010000254.1:0-1977 GCA_045537675.1 Candidatus Faeciplasma sp.
TCTTCTATCTCAAGTTTTCTCATATTTTTTCTATTCAGCCTGCTTTCTTGCAAACTTTTTAAAAACATACCCTCTTAACCTGTTGGGCAGCAATACCTGAACGATAAGCCTTTTTGCCACGTTAATCAAATATGTACCCAACCCGATAATTCGGTTTTTAAGCATGAAGTTCTGAAGCTTAAACTCGCTTTTGAAATATTTTAAACCGCCGCGGCGCTTATACATATCCTCGCCCACGCGAACGTTTACCAAAACATCGTCAAGGTTTGCAAACTTCATGCCCTTTAAATACATTCTAAGCCAGAGGTAATAGTCCTCCTCGCAGTACCAGTCTAAATATCCGCCTGCGCGTTCAATATCGGCTTTTTTAAACATAACCGTTACCTGGTTTAACGGGCAGCGCTTTTTAAGGTCTTGCTTAATTTCGATATCTAAGCTATATACCGTGCGAAGCCCGACAACGTTGTTTTCACTTCCAACAAATTCTGCAATATTACCGCCGACGATAGACAAGCTGTCGTCTTCAAACATTTCAAGCTGTTTTTCAAAGCGGTCACGCACGCTTATGTCGTCAGCGTCCATTAAGGCTACAAGCTCGTTTTTGCAGTTTTCAAGGCCTGTTCGTCTTGCCTCGCCATGGCCCATGTTCTTTTCAAGTCTTATGACGTTAAACCCATCAACAGCTTCATATCGGCTGATTGCATTATTCAACTCATCTGTCACAAAACCATCAACCACCAATATAATTTCATTCGGCTTAACAGTCTGATTAAGAACGCTTTCAACCGCTTGGCAGAACCACTTTGGGTTATCTTTATAATATACACTCATGCATACCGAAAACGGTTTATTGCCCATCAAACTGTTCACCTTCTTTTTGTCTTTATTTGCAGGCTGTCAAAAGCTCTTTGGCGAAAGCCTGCTTAATGTCGTAATCTTCTTTTTCAACGGCGCCTGTTCTTAACAGATAATCGCCGAAATCCTCTGCGGTATCCATACCCTCGGCAGAAATGCCGTCGCGCACAAATACCTTTTTAACCGTTTTAAGAATGATTTTAACGTCTCCCCAAAACGTAATGTTTTCTATGTATTCAAGGTCATATTCAAGCTTTTGTTCCCAGCTCATGTTATTTCTGCCGTTAATTTGGGCAAGGCCTGTTAAACCCTGACGCACCATGTGGCGCTTGCGCTGTTCGTCGCTCATAAAGACCATATCTCTTACAAGCTGGGGCCTTGGGCCGACTATTGACATATCGCCTTTTAGAATGTTTATCAGCTCGGGCAGCTCGTCAAGCGAGGTTGAACGCAAAAACCTGCCATAGCCCGTCAATCTCTTTTCATCGGGCAAAAGGTTACCGTTTTCGTCTTTTTTGTTGGTCATCGAACGGAATTTAATGAGCTTAAAAAGCTTTTCGTCTTTGCCCGGGCGAATTTGTGTGAAGAACGGGTTGCCCTGCATAACGATTGCACCGACAACTGTTAAAACTGCAAGCACAGGCGACAAAACGATAAGTGCCAAAAGCGACAGCGCAAAATCTATAATCCTTTTAAAGAACTTAGCATACATCTGCTATTTACCTCTTAAAAACAAGATTTGATTATTTCTATAACATAGTTTTGTTCTTCTTCAGTCATTTTAATGTCAGAGGGCAGGCACAAGCCGCGTGCAAAAATGTCCTCATCAACGGGCGAGGGTGCCGCCGAGATGAAGTCATAGCCTTCAAAAACAGGCTGCATGTGCATAGGCTTCCAGATGGGGCGTGCTTCGATGTTATGCTTACCCAAAACCTCAATAATCTTAATCGGGCTGACGTTACAGCCTTCATTAACCGTTAAGCACGAAAGCCAGAAGTTAGGCTTCGTCCCTTCAATATAAGGGTTCATGGTAACGGGAAGGTCTTTTAGCCCCTCTTTATATCTTATATAAATTGCTTCTTTAAGATTTCTGTGTTCATCTGCGTGTATAAGCTGGCCTCT
>JAZSPX010000157.1:0-6297 GCA_045537675.1 Candidatus Faeciplasma sp.
TCTCATATTTAATTAAACGGATATTATTTAAGGAGGTATTTTTACCATGACACTTAAGCCCCTTTTTGACCGTGTAGTTGTTAAAATGGTCGAAGTTGAAGAAACCACCAAGAGCGGTATCATCTTAACAGGCTCTGCAAAAGAAAAGCCCCAGTTTGCCCAGGTTGTTGCAGTCGGTGACGGCGACGCCAGAGAAGGCAAGTCAACTGCAATTAAGGTTAAAGTCGGCGACAAGGTGCTTTTAAGCAAATATGCCGGCACCGAAGTCAAGCTCGACGGTGAAGAATACATCATCGTAAACATGGGCGATATTTTAGCAATCGCTGAATAAACCACCCAACGGCGGCTCCGCCGCGATAACCAACGCCTCCGGCGAGCTTATCGCGAAATCGCCGCCTGTTTCCACCAAATCTGATATTATATAATAAGGAGAATACTTATGGCTAAAGAGATACTTTACGGAGAAGATGCAAGAAAAGCCTTGCAGGCAGGCATCAACAAGCTTGCCGATACAGTTAAAATCACCCTTGGCCCCAAGGGCAGAAACGTAGTGCTCGACCGCACCTTCGGTTTACCCCTCATCACTAATGACGGCGTAACCATTGCCAAGGAAATCGAGCTTGAAGACACGTTTGAAAACATGGGCGCCCAGCTTATTCGAGAGGTTGCAACCAAAACCAACGATGCCGCAGGCGACGGTACTACCACCGCAACCCTTTTGGCTCAGGCTCTTATCCGCGAGGGCATGAAGAACCTTGCAGCAGGCGCAAACCCCGTAGTTTTAAGAAAAGGCATTCAGAAGGCTGTTGACGTTGCCGTTGAAGCTGTTAAGGCTAACTCTCAGGTAATCAAGGGAAGCGAGGATATCAAGCGTGTTGCAACCGTTTCCTCGGGCGATGAAGCAGTCGGCACCCTTATTGCCGAGGCTATGGAAAAGGTAACCTCCGACGGCGTTATCACCATCGAAGAATCCAAGACCGCCGAGACTTACAGCGAAGTTGTCGAGGGTATGCAGTTTGATCGCGGCTACATCACCCCCTATATGGTAACCGACACCGACAAGATGGAAGCAGTCCTCGACGACGCTTACATTCTTGTTACCGACAAGAAGATCTCCAACATTCAGGAGATCCTTCCCTTGCTCGAAGACATTGTTAAAACAGGCAGAAAGCTTTTGATTATTGCCGAGGACCTCGAGGGCGAAGCTCTTTCCACCATTCTCATCAACAAGCTCCGCGGTACCTTCACCTGCGTTGCAGTCAAGGCTCCCGGCTTTGGCGACAGAAGAAAAGAAATGCTCCGTGACATTGCAACCCTCACCGGCACCGACGTTATCTCGGAAGAGCTTGGTTTCGAGCTTAAAGACACCACCGTTAACGATTTGGGCCGTGCAAGACAGGTCGTTGTGCAGAAGGAAAACACAATCATCGTTGGTGGCATGGGCGATGCTGGCGAGATTGAAGCACGAGTTGCACAGATCCGTGTTGAAATCGAAAACACCACCTCTGATTACGACAGAGAAAAGCTTCAGGAAAGACTTGCAAAGCTTGCAGGCGGCGTTGCAGTACTTCGTGTGGGTGCCGCTACCGAAGCTGAAATGAAGGAAAAGAAGCTTAGGGTTGAAGACGCACTTGCAGCAACCAAGGCAGCTGTCGAAGAAGGCATTGTTGCAGGCGGCGGCACAGCTTTAATTAACGCAATCCCTGCTGTTGAAAAGCTTGTTCCCACCCTCGACGGTGATGAAAAGACAGGCGCTAAGATAGTTCTTAAGGCGTTGGAAGAACCCGTTCGTCAGATCGCTACCAACGCAGGTCTTGACGGCAGCGTTATCATCGACAAGATCCGCCGTTCACGCAAGGTAGGCTACGGCTTCGATGCCTATAAGGAAGAATACGTAGACATGATCGAAAGCGGCATCGTAGACCCCACCAAGGTTACACGCTCCGCACTCCAGAACGCAGCTTCCGCTGCCGCAATGGTCCTCACTACCGAGAGTCTCGTCGGCAACAAGAAGGAAGATAACCCTCCCGCACCTGCAGGCGGCGCCGCAGGAATGGGCGGAATGTACTGATCCGATACTTCATAAGCCCTGCCGGGTTTCGGCGGGGCTTTTTCTCTTTGAACAACAAGCTTTGCAGTTTTTTGACCAATCCTTATTCTAAATTGACGTAAAATGAATAATCACAGCGGCAAAATACGACTTAACGCAATATTTTCAATCTCAGCAGGCGAACAATGCGCAATAATATGGTTTAACACAGTAAAATGTACAATTTTCAAAAATAATTTTTGTTTATTAAGTTAATGGAAACACGTGAAGCAAAATGATATAATATAACTACCAAATTTTTAATTGGAGGTTAATGTATATGAAAAGAATTTTAAGCATTCTTGTTGCTGCAGTTATGGTTATTTCTTGCCTTACTGTTGTAACAAGCGCTAAGACTGCTGACATCGTTCACCAGTCTGTTGAAGGTACTGCTACCATCGATGGCGTTAAGGATGACGCTTATGCATCCGGTTTGATCCTTCCTATGGTTCAGAAGGGTAACAACAACGGCGGCGGCGAAATGCTCGACGCTCCTATCGGTTATGCTTACTACCTTAACGACGCTGAATACGTTTACTTGCTCGTAGAAGTATTCGACACCACCTTGGACAACACTTCTGCTAACAACTATGAACAGGACTCTGTTGAAGTGTTCTGGATGGCTGACAACTCTAAGGTTCAGCTCAGATTCTGCTACGACGGCGTTGTATCTGCTGATACCGGCGACATTCCTTCCGAAGATGATTACGAAATCGTAGTTGTTGATGGCGGTTACAATGTTGAAATCAAGTTCCCCATCACCGACGTTTTGAACAACGAAATCGAAACCACTGTTCAGATCAACTACTGTGCTGACGGCGTAAGAGCTCACACTACTTACATTGAAGGCAACGGCGACGCTGATGACGCTTACCAGAGAACTAACCGTCAGACTGACTATGACGTTTGGTGGACTCTTAAGCTTGCCGGCGATCACGCTGACACCCGTGTAGACCCCGAAGAACAGCCCATGGAACTCACTCCCAAGAACTACACCACTGTTTTGAACCTTCCTGTTACCATGCAGCTCTTCGCTCAGGATCAGGTTACTTGGTCCATCTGGAACACTCTTGGCAGCTCCACCGGCGTTTACAACACTCCTATCGAAGTTAACTACGACGCTATCAAGATGATGATGAACTTCGACGAAACTTCGACCAACAACTTCACTGTTGATCCTAAGTTCCGCTTCCAGCTCGGTAACGACACCTTCTTGGCTCTTCCTGACGGCGCTGCAGAAGGCGACACCGGCGAAACCGGTAAATTCGAATACTCCTACACCGACATTATCATCACTGCTGATGGTTATGCTGATGTAACCGTTCCCGGCGGCACAATCGGCGGTACTCTTACCGTTAAGCAGGAAGCTTGGGGCCGTGGCGGCGACACCCTCGAAATCGACCTCGTTGCTTCCATCAAGGAACAGCTCGGTCTCGATACCGCTGGTCTTTGCGAATACCTCAAGAACGTTACCACCGTTTCTACCACCATCACTCTTACAAGCTACAACCTCGTAACTCCCGAAATCCTCGATGCTTACCTCGTACAGCTCGATGCTGAAGACGAAGCTTTGATCGTTGAACTTCAGGAATATGCTGACAAGGTTACTGAAGCTAAGGCTGCTGCTGACGCTGCTAACGGCGACGTTGCTGCTTTGGAAGCTGCTGCTGACGATGCTCAGAAGGCAGTTAACCGTGCACTTAAGGAAGCTGAAAACTATCCTAAGGCTACTGAATGGGCAAACGCTTTGCAGGCAACTGTTGATGAAATCAACACCATGATCGCTGACGCTAAGGCTGCTTTGGAAGCTCCTGCTGAAGAAGAAAAGCCCGCTGAAGAAGAAAAGCCCGCTGAAGAAAACAAGCCTGCTGACACCACCTCTGAAGGCGGCTCTGCTACCGGTATCATCATTGCTGTTGTTGCTGTAGTAGTTATTGCTGTAGTTGCAGTTGTTGTTTTCCTTTCCAAGAAGAAAAAGTAATTTAACGACTTAATTACATAACTTCAAAATCAAAGCCCCGTGCAAACGCACGGGGCTTTTTACTGCCTGCAAGCGCCTCCACCTGCTCCGCCTGCCCCTTCGGGGCGCCCTCCGCAGACATCGGCACTCTTTTCGTATAAAAAAGCCTCCCTAAAAAACAGGGAGACTTGTCCGTTTTTATAGTATTAATCAATAAAGTCCTTAACCTTGTTCGAGCGGTTGGGGTGTCTAAGCTTTCTTAAAGCCTTAGCTTCAATCTGACGAATACGCTCACGGGTTACGTTAAACACCTGACCCACTTCTTCAAGGGTGCGGCTTCTGCCGACCTCAAGTCCAAAACGAAGGCGCAAAACCTTTTCTTCACGCTCGGTGAGGGTAGCAAGCACCTGGTTGATCTGCTCTTTCAAAAGAACTAAGGAAGCAGCTTCAGTCGGCTCGGGTGCGTTTTCGTCGGGAATGAAGTCGCCAAGGTGGCTGTCTTCTTCTTCACCGATAGGTGTTTCCAAAGAAACAGGGTCCTGAGCTATGCGCATAATCTCTCTTACTCTTTCAACAGGCATGTCCAAAGCCTGTGCAATCTCGTCTGCCGAGGGGTCGCGTCCGTTCTGGTGCAAAAGCTGGCTCGAAACCTTCTTAACCTTTGTAATAGTCTCAACCATGTGAACAGGAATACGAATGGTTCTTGCCTGGTCTGCAATCGCACGGGTAATCGACTGGCGGATCCACCAAGTAGCATAGGTCGAGAACTTGAAGCCCTTGGTATAGTCAAACTTTTCAACTGCCTTAATAAGACCTAAGTTACCTTCCTGAATGAGGTCCAAAAAGCTCATGCCTCTGCCGCCATATCTTTTTGCAATAGATACTACCAAACGAAGGTTAGCCTCTGCCAAGCGCTTCTTTGCTGCCGAGTCGCCGTCATGCATGCGCTGTGCAAGCTCAATTTCCTCCTCGGGTGTCAAAAGAGGAACACGGCCGATCTCTTTAAGATAAATCTTAACAGGGTCGTCAATCGCAATGTTGTCGGCAACTGCCGCTTCAATCTCCTCGTCGGTTGCTTCAAGCTCAGCCTCCAACGGCTCGTCAATGCTGTTCAAGTCAAAAACGTCAGCATCGGGCACAATATCGTCAATAATTGCAATGCCGTTTGCTGCACAAGCGTCATAAAAGCTGTCAATAAGCTCAACGTCTTCAAGCTCGTCCACAGCTTCGCTGATTGCTTTTGTTGTCAGCGAGCCTGTTGCCTTGCCAATTTCAAGCAAGCTTTCAAGGGTTACTTTTTTCTCACTCATGTTTTTTGCCTCCGTTATATTGTCATTACTTTTTAGACTTACTTAATTTATTTACATATGCCAAAAATTCATCGTCCGACATACTTTTGGCATCATCGCTCAGGTTTTCGCTTTGTTTTTTCAACACAAAGATATAATCGTCAAGTGTCGCTTCATCTATTGTTATTTCCCTGCTTGACGCTAAAATATACGAAATTCTTCCCATTTCATCGGCATTAAATTCACTGCCCAATGTTGTAAGGCTGATTTCCTGCATATTTCCAAGCTGATTTTCAATCGCTTCATAAACACGTTTGTTAAAGCTTGTCACAAACCTTTGCGGTGAAATCTTTGCCAAAACCTTTTTCACACTGTCTGGGTGCGTTAAGCAATAGGCAATAATGCCTTCCTCTGCCTTAGCTTCTTTCGGGAATTTCAGCGCTTCGGGGTTAATGTCGTCACGCTTGCCAACGCCCGTTGAAATCCGCTTCCACTCTTTCGTGTCGCTTGCGCGCCTGCGCTTTCTTATCAAAGCCTCAACCTCGGCGTTAATTAGCTCTTTTTTAAGAGACTGCTCCTTCGCAACACGCAAAATATAAACCTCGCGCTCGATTTTGCTTTCAATTCCAGCCAAAACCTCGACCGCGCGCTTTAAATATTCAACCTTGCCAAGGTCAGAATCCATATCAAGCCCTTGCTTGCACTTGTTCAGCTCGAAGATTATCGCCCCTTCCGAGCCGTCCATCAAAAGCTTGAATCTTTCAGGCCCATAACGTTTTATGTAGTCGTCAACGTCCTTAACTCCGTCGCCGCTTATTTTAATAACCTTTGCGCACAGTCCTGCCGCCGCCAGAAGGCTAATTGCGGCCTGCGTTGCTTTCTGTCCCGCAGCGCCCGAGTCATAGCACAGATAGACCTCGTCGCAATATTGCGACATAAGCCGTGCGTGCTCGGGCGTT
>JAZSPX010000251.1:0-6785 GCA_045537675.1 Candidatus Faeciplasma sp.
ATTGACATCGCATATCTTCTCGGTTTAATACAAGAAAAAATACAGCCATCAGATTAACTCTTCATACATTTTTCTGTTCATACGTGCTTGAAGGGCCATCTCGTGCCAGAAAACTGCACCTTGTGCCAGATGTATTGACTCGTTTTTTTCTGTTTGATAATGTGAAATCATAATATTGAAAGTGGTGAGTCCGATGTTCAATTCTTAAAACCTCATTAAGGTTATCTACTTTTTATTGACAATGAAACTATGGAATTATATAATTAAAGAAAGGATTTACATTATGAACAAAAAGATAATTAAGAGAATTTTGGCGGTTGTAATTGGTTTGATTACAGTTGTTTGTATTTCGGTTAGTGCATTTGCAATAAGCGTTAGCGAAACCGTTAATTATGGGGGATGTAAAATCAATTGTGCATTTTCTCAAACCGCTTCCAGTCTTTCCGCATCAATGTCAAGAGCGAGCGGAAGTGCAAATTATGAATATAATATAAAGGTAATTTATTTATTAAATGGAACATCTAATACGGTGACTGAATGGGGAAGCAGCGGAACGAATTACGCTAGTTATTATAAGTCGATTTCCGGAGTAAGAGCATCTGAGGGCATATATTACGTTGGTCAGACTATTGTAACGGGATTATACGGTACTTAATGAAATTGCTTCGCGATTTTAATTACAGGATATTGTCGCAAAAAACTATAATACTAGTACTTAATTAATCAGATTTAAACTACGCAGGGCATTTGTAGCATTCACATAAATGCCCTGCGTAGTAGTTACCTTGTTATGTTGCTGTTTGTGAAATAAATGATATTATTTTAAAACAGTGATAGAGAATATCATATGAATACATACCGTGAGGAAGGTTGCTAATGAAAAAGCTAATAATCCTAATACTCAGTTTCTGTTTGTTTCTGACATCTTGCGGCACCTCCGAATTAGATTCAAATGTTAGCGAAGATACGGATACAGAAAATGCCATTGTCGAAGAAATCAGTCAGGAGCAAAAAGATAAGATTAAATCCGATATGAAATCGATGAAGCATTTGACCGATTACGACGGAAAGAATTATTTGAATGGAACAATCTGCGAGGGCGGCAATTCTTATTATATCATTTCCAACGCTTACGGTGGCTGTGTTTTAATGAGTTATGACAAAGAGAATGGTGAATTTAGCCCCCTTTGCAATGCAGAAGGATGTTCTCATGATAACGATGAATGTGAAGCAAATGTTGGTACTCTCAATTCCGGACTCACATATAATGACGGTAAGCTCTATTGGGTAGAAACGGATTCGAGTAGCAAGACAAACATTGGTACAGTTGTATATTGCGAGGATGTTGAGAGCACGGTTCGCACGGAAATCAAAAGGATCAGACCAAAAGAAAACGGCATGATGTCCAACAGTGTTTTCTATAATGACAAGGTTGTATATTTTTATGGATGTTGCTCTTTGCCGGATGATATGTTTGGAGCAATAACATCAACGACTTTTGGTGTTTCGGACGTTAATGACGAAGATGATATTATCATTCTGGACGACAAGCAGAACGAGATTCTTAATCTAAAATACCCGTCAGAAATTAAGGTCGAAATAATTGATAACTTGGTATATTACACTGTTTTAACGAGAAGTGCCGATCATGATTATGGCTCGACAATTATTGAAATATATTCGCTGGATGTGGAAACAACCCAATTCAATAAAGTGTTGCGCCTTTCTTCAGATGGCGGTGATATCCCTAACAGCTATGGCTTCGGGTTTATCTCTGAGAATGAGTTGTACTTTGTTACATCAGATACAAACAAGGTATGCAGGTATGATGTTATTGAAGGAAGGTATACGGCCTTATATGATTTTAACGAATTTAACTGTGATATTGATATATTAGGACAAATTTCCTCCCTTGAGTTTGTAAACGGCTTATATTGCGTAATAGTTACAAATGATGACGGAGGCTTAACAGTTGTTGCGAAGGATTTGGAAGGCAATGTTGTTATAGAGACTGATTTAGACGGTATTGTTGATGAAACGAAGGAGTATGCTGCCTGGTTTGTTTGCCGAGATGAAGAGAATATCTTTTTGGGACTTACCGATGATAACGAACAGGAAAAGAAACGAACAAACATATATGTCGCAATTCCTTTGGATGGCAGCGAACCAAAGATAATCAGTGAGCACATATCGTCAGTATTACATTGACGTCAATATATCGAAGGTATGGTGTTGTATGAAAAAAGCAGTTTTCTTTCTTTTAACAATCGTTGTATTACTTACTTCATGCGGGAATGGCAACAAAAAGGATGTTACTGTAAGCTATGACTGCGACAGAAATTTCCAACAATACTTGCTTCCGTATATATGCAGCGATAATAATACTTTGTTTTTCTCTTTTGCAGATGTACAAAGATTAATGTATTATGATAAAGATTCGGGATATGCAAATTTACTTTGTGGAAAACCGGAGTGTACGCATAGCGACAGTGATTGCAATGCGCACTTTACCGGAACAAATATTAGTCATTATGGCGGAAAGCTTTATTGGCTTGACGGTGCAAAAAACAGCTATGCCATTTATTGCAGTAATATCGACAGAACAAATCGGAAAAGAATTCTGGAGTTTAATGATAATCTTTTTGGAAAGATGTTATCCGGCGGCGTCGGCAATCTGCGATACACATTTCACAGAGGGTATTTTTATTCCAGTGGCACTTACCACGAAATAGTTGATGGTGTTATCTGCGACTGTGCACAAGTCTTTGCTTACCCTCTTGATTCTGAAAACGAAGGAAGAATGATATACGAAAGCATTGATTTGACTAATGTGATAGTTCAGCCATATAAAGATTATCTGTATTTCATTTCATACAACGAAAGTGCATTTGAAATCTGCAGGTATAGTGCAGAGAATGACGAGGTAAAAGTTCTTTACAAAGGCGATCTTCCGCTGTTAAGCCCCAAACTTTGGGTAACCGATGACGGAATGATGATTTCGGACGACAGCGGATTAGTGTCGGTATATAAACTTGATTTTGAAAACAATGAGCTTAATAAATTGCTCAATTTCAATTCAAATACTGATGAAAAATATATGATATATGGTTTGGGCGATAATCTTATAATTGCAGGGTATGACAGCGGAAATGCGTTTGAACTTTACATAAAAGATTTTGACGGCAACAGTGTTCTTCAAAAAGCGGTGACGATACCCGGTGTTTCGGAACATGAGCTGCTTACTACATTCCCGTGCGGAGCAGATGATGATAATTTATATTTGTGGTCTAAGGTGTGGTCTAGCGAGCACGATATACAGTTTATTATCGCTGTGCCGTTTAACGGAAGCAAAGATGATGTAATATGGATAGAAGAAAAATAAAGTAAACGCCAAAGCGGACGAAAGGTGGTAACGGCGTGCAGCTTGAATTGAACACCCTCACCAAACGCTACGGAAACACAGTAGCACTTAATAGCTTTTCAATAACCTTTGAAGCAGGTATATACGGAATCTTGGGTGCCAACGGTGCAGGAAAATCGACCATGATGAACCTTATCACCGACAACATAAAGCGTGACGGCGGCTCTATCACCTTTGACGGCAAAGAGATATTGGAGCTTGGCGACGACTTCCGTGCAGTGCTGGGATATATGCCGCAGCAGCAAGGAATTTATGACCGTATGACCGCCGAAAGCTTTTTGTGCTATATGGCAAGACTTAAAGGCTTAAAGGGTAAAGCCATGCATTCGCAGGTTGATGAGGTGTTAAAGCTCACTAACCTCGATTTAGTCCGCCATAAAGCAGTAGGTCAGTTTTCGGGCGGTATGAAGCAGCGAGTTTTGCTGGCTCAGGCTTTGCTTGGCGACCCTAAGGTGCTTATATTGGACGAACCCACCGCAGGCCTCGACCCTAAGGAGCGAGTGAGAATAAGAAGTTTTATCAAAGACCTCGCCAAGGACAGGATAGTTTTGCTTGCAACACATATCGTCAGCGATATAGAATCTATTGCCGATAAGGTTTTGCTGATGAAAAAAGGTCAGCTTTTAAAGATGGATACACCGCAGGCACTTATCGAATCTATCCCCGATTCATGGAAGCCTGTTGCATATAACCTAAGCCTCGAAGACGTGTATTTATACTATTTGGGTGACTGATATGAGCGAATGGAAAAGAGTTTTTTGCGACAGACAAAGAATAGTTATCGTTTTGCTGATAACTGTTTTTTGTCTTGCACTTTTTTTGACCTCAGTTTTAGGTACTATTCAACCGAATATATTTAAAGATACCTTAGAAGCCAACAAATATGTAAAATATCTATATTCTGAATGGAAAGACTCAGATACCCCCGAGCTGATTGAAGCTGTTAAAACCGAACAGTCTCGTTTGTCGGATTACTATTATTATGTGCAGGACTTTGACTTTATTGAGCCTGTGTTTAACAATGACGATGAAGCAGCTGCTTCTGTTGCATATATTCCTTATTACATATCTCAGTCAGAAGATGCTGAAGAATTGGCAAGAACATATAATATCTTTTTTAGCCGTCTGAGTGCGATAAGATCGCAGATAGAACATATAAACGGATATAATGATTATTTGAATAAAGTTCAAGAGCAGGCAAAGACCCAGTCACAGGTAAGCATATTCAATCAGTCAGGCAGCTTTTCAAGCAAGAACCTGCAAAAGACCGCCGAGGATTTTAAAGAACTCGACGGGGTTACGGTTACATTCGGCAACAACCGGGGTATCGAAAGCTGGCTAAAGTTCAATCTTGCCGATTATTTCTTCCTGGCAATAATGGTCGTCGTTGTCCTGTCGTTTTTAGAGGAACGAAAGAAAGGACTGTGGAGCGTAGTCAGATGTACCCGAAACGGCAGAGCCAGACTTGGCTTAGAAAGGATAGGCATTTTGCTGTCTGCTTCTTTGCTCGCTGCGGTTTTGATCTACGGTATTCCTCTTATAATATCTCTTGCCATGAACGGCGGATTTGACGGCTTGGACCGTTCACTTCAATCTCTTGAAAGCTTTAAGACCTGCACGTTAAGAATTACAATATCTCAGTGGCTCGCGCAGTATTTTGCTGTTAAGGTTGCATCTGGTTTTTTGTTGGGGCTGCTTTTGTGGTGTATCTTAGGTTCACTTGCAAACGTTCAGTTCTCGCTTTCTGTTTTAGGGGTGACCCTTGTCGGCGAATATATCCTTTTTGAATATCTTCCCGTTCAAAGCTTCTTGAACGTTTTTAAATATTTCAATATCTTTTCCTTTGTGCACACGTCAAGACTTTACACAAACTATCTTAATATAAACCTCTTTGGCAATGCCATAGGCATAAGACCTCTTATGCTGACAGTTTTGCCGATAGCGGTCATAGCTCTTTCAATGTGGGCAATGCTTATTCAAACAAGGCGCTACCCCGAAGGCAACAAGGACATTCTCTCGAAAATATCTCATCTTGTTAACAAGATAATAGACGTGTTCCGCGCACGCTTAAGCCTTGGCGGATGGGAAGTATATAAAGTGCTTGCGTTCCAGTTCGGAATATTTATAATCGCAGGAATACTTATAGTAACCAATTATTTAAGCTATTCGGTATATATCGAAGAAAGAGATTACTGGTACCGGGCGTATCTTGAAGATGCCGAAGGTCCTATCGACAACAGCTTTGAAGAATATCTTGTTAGAGCGAAAGAAAACATCAACTCATCGATGAATGAATTCGAGCTTACAAGTGCTCTTGACAGGATTGAGCGAGAAGTCAAAGAGATAAAAGAAAGAGCCGAAGAAGGCGGATATGCCCCTTGGCTTGTTGACTATAAAACATATGCATCGGTTTACGGCAACGAAAGTCGTGACCGTCAGCGGCTTAATGCTGCAATAGCAATATGCCTTCTGGCGTTTAGCTGTGCAGGCATTGCAGCATTTGAAAGACAGTCGGGCGTTGAAAAGATGGTACGCTCGACAAAAAGAGGAAGGTCATCGCTCTTTGCCGTAAAAATAATTGTCGCTTCGCTTATGGCGGTTGTTGTGTGGTGCGCTGTATATTTAAGAGAATTTCTTACGTTTATTGCAGATAACGGCACCGAAACCCTTTCGGCACCCGTTCAGAACATTTCGGCGCTTAGCCAATTCCCTCTTAAAACGTCTTTTGCAGGCTACCTTGTAATGCTGTATTCGATCCGCTTAGTAATGCTTATTTTAACATCTTTCATAGCTTTGTTAATAAGCCATTTCTGTTCACGAATAAACACCTCGTATATTGTAAACCTTGCTGTTTTAGGCGTTCCTGCAATACTCATAATTTTAGGCGCAGACGTTTTGAAATATATCTCACCGCTCATTCCTATTTCCACTGCCGAGATCATGTGGAGCTTGACCGACGATAGCCTTATGCCAATAGCTGCATGGGTGATTATGGTCATATTCAGCGCTTTGGCCTTGATTGCGGCAAAGAGGAAATGGCTTAGATCAAAATGAGAAATCTTAACAAAGCACAACCACAACGTTAAGTCGATAAATTAAATAGTGACAGGTACGACGGGTGCAGGGGCTTAAGCTTCTGCACCCACTTTTCGGTCAAGGCCCCCGAAAGAGTGAAAAAACCGCAAGTGGGTACTCACTTGCTGTGCTTGCTACATAACTTTTTAAACTGCAATCTTGGTTTTAAGGGTTGCGGCTTTTTCTTTGTTTTGTATACACATATAATCACCCAATCTGCTTTTTTTCAATCCAGTAATGAATGAAGGAAAGATGTGGCTTGCTGAGATAACAGTAAAACTTAGTCATT
>JAZSPX010000264.1:0-9456 GCA_045537675.1 Candidatus Faeciplasma sp.
GCCATACGGACGGTGCGCCACGACCTCCCCAGGGAGCGAGCGAGAAACACGAGGACGTGAAGCAGGTTTGGCAGCTTGCGGGCGACGACGCACAGACAGGATAATGAGACTCCCTTACAGCTACAGCCCGAGCGTGCAACCGTAATTCAGGCGGTGAGGCGTCGCAGGCAATAGGTAGGGTCGCGCGAGAACCGCGTGAGGGTGAAATTCCCGTGGAGCTGTGCCAGCAGCCATCCGTTGCGCCTATTTCTATTTTTGGATAAAGTAAAGTTCTTTTCATTTGCGGATAAATCGTAAATTTTCCGCAATTTTCTTAAATGCAGCAGACAAAGACACAACAGCACGGTATAATATAGTAAAGGTTATTACTTGACTATATGAAATATCGTGCTGTTTCATTCATAGAAAGGGGGTTCTAATGTCTAATACATGGAACGGCACGAAGCAAGAGCTCCCCGACAAGAGAACATATACGGTTGAGGAAATCGCCCGTATTTTAGGGATCGGTCGAACCTCCGCATATATCCTTGTCAAAGAGGGACACTTCAAAATCGTGCGAATTGGTAACGCCATAAGAATATCCAAGCGGTCTTTTGACGAGTGGCTGGATACCCTCAACATCTGATCTAAGAAAGGATATAATATTATGGCATCTATCATCAAACGTAAAAAGAATTATTCCGTTATATACAACTATGTTGACGAGAACGGAGAAACCAAGCAAAAATGGGAAACCTGGGGCACTCACAAAGAGGCCCTGAAGCGCAAAGCTGAAATTGAGAACCAGCAGCACACGGGAACATTTCTCCCGCCGAGCAATCAGAAGATATCCGATTTTCTCTTTGACTTCGTATCCTTGTACGGAGAAAAGAAGTGGGGCGTGTCTATGTATGACAGCCAAACTTCGCTGATTAACAATTACATCAATCCGATTATCGGTGATATGGAGGTACAGTCGGTTACGCCTCGCGCCGTGGACGCCTACATTCAGACCTTGCAAAAAACAAGGTCGGTATCCACCAAGACGAGAAAAGCGACCACCACCTATGTGAGCAATCAGACCATCGAGAAGATCATCAAACTTCTGCGCTGCGCTTTCAAACAGGCGGTACGCTGGGAGATCATCGGGAGAAATCCCTTTGACAATGTGGTTCTTCCCAAGACGGAGTACAAGAAACGCGATATCTGGGACGCGGATATGATCCGCACCGCCCTTGATAAGTGTACGGACAGTAAGCTCTATGTGGCAATGAACCTTGCCTTTGCTTGCTCCCTGAGAGTAGGCGAGATATTGGGGCTGACCTGGGATAACGTACATATTTCCGAGGAAGATATTGCAGCCGACAATGCTTATGTTTTCATAGATAAGGAATTGACGCGAGCCTCCAAGCGAGCGATCGAGACTTTGGGTGAGAAGGATATCTATTATATTTTCACACCGCTTATGCCAAACACAAGCACGCGAATTATTCTGAAAAAGCCGAAAACGGAGTCAAGTATCCGTAAAGTATGGCTGCCTAAAACCCTTGCGTATATTCTGTGCGAGTGGAAGAAGGCACAGGATGAAATCAGGAGCTTCCTGGGAGACGAGTATCAGGACTTTAATCTGGTTGTCGCTCTCCCCAACGGACGGCCTTGCGAGGATCGTATCATCCTGAAGGAGTTTGCAAAGCTCCGTGAAGAAGCAGGACTGCCCAGGGTAGTCTTTCATTCTCTCCGTCATTCCAGTACCACATACAAGTTAAAGCTCAACCACGGCGATCTGAAGGCCACACAGGGCGATACAGGACACGCAGAGATCGATATGATAACAAGCGTGTACGCTCATATCCTGGATGAAGATAGAAAGGTCAATGCGCAAAAGTTTGAGACTGCCTTCTACTCCAACCCCGATCTGAGAGACGTTCGTCCTCCGGCTGAACCGAAGGAAACGGCACCCGCAACCCTTGATCTGGCAAGCCTGGTCGAGCAGTTACAAAAATCCCCCGAGCTTGCAAGTGCGCTGGCGGCGCTGATTGTCGCACAAGCCCCCGCAAGTGGCCGCTAAAATCAAATTAGCAAATCGCTGATTTTTATTAGCAAACTTGTGGAAACCGTTCGAGTCCAATTAGCAAAATATTCGCATACTGCGTGCGCAGTATGCTGGGCAGATGCATAAAAGAGCACCCGATGATTTACAGACCATCATCGGGTGCAAAGATAAAAATTAACGCTGCAAACCCCCAAAAGGGGATTGCAGCAAGGGTTTTTGGCGTTCCCGAGGTGATTCGAACACCCGACCTGCCGCTTAGGAGGCGGCCGCTCTATCCAGCTGAGCTACGGAAACACACCGTTTATTAGTATACACCACACGCAAAAATAAATCAAGTCAAAAACATGCCTTTCGACACATATCTGTACAAGCCCGTACTACAATTTATTTAAAAAAGAAAGGTGAGACAACCAATGCGTGAATTCTTTAAAGGACTTTTTTTCATAACCTGCGCCTTAATCATTTTTCCTGCCGTTCCGCTTTTAATAGAGAATAATTTTTCTCAGCCCGAGGCAGTTCCAACCGTCACCGAACCTTTGCAAACACCGATTTACGAGTTCATCGATACTGTAAGGATATATGACACTGTAAAGCAATCTACTTTTACATTGCCTACCGAGGATTACCTTGCCGCAGTATTAATGTCACAGCTTTCGGCAGAGGCACCCAAAGAAGCAATCAAAGCCCAAGCCACGCTTATGTATACATACATTCTTACCCGTCGATTGGATGAATTAAAATCTCCTACACCAGAACTCAGGGGTGCCGATATAAGCACCGATTCATCAAAATATCCGTCTCTTAACCTTAACAACGAAGCCCCCGAAGCCCTTAAAACCGCTGTTTACGAGGTTTTAGGCAAATACATCTCCTTTAACGGTCAACCCATTCAAGCTGCGTTTTGCATATCCAGCGGGGGAGCGACCGAGTCTGCCCTCACCGTTTTAGGCGTAGACTTACCATATTTGCAAAGTGTTCAGTGCGAATTTGACAGCGATTATATAACCGAGCTTGTTTATACCTCCGATGAACTGTTTGCTCGCATCACCACAGGCTGTGAAGGCGCAACGCTTTACGGTGATGCCGATTCGTGGCTTGAAATCACGTCATCATTACCCGGCGGATATGTAAATCAAGTCACTCTTTGCGGCGAAAAAACCGTCACAGGCAGTCAGCTTGCAAACGTTTTAAACCTGCCAAGCGCCAATTTCACGTTCAGCTACAATCCTCAGTTCGACCGCTTCACCTTCACAGTCAAGGGCTGCGGACACCTTGTCGGCCTTTCGCTTAACGGTGCCTGCAAAATGGCAGAGCAAAACAAAACCTGCGAAGAAATCATAAATCACTTCTTCGCAGGTGTAGAAATTATAGATTCATACGTTAAAGATTAAATTCCTTCGTCTGTCACAATGTCATCAAGTCTTAACGAGGTTATAACATAGCCCAGATCCTTCGACCTCACGTTAAAAATCATAACCTTTTCGGTGCTGTCAACACTCGGAATAATTGTCGTTACAGGATAAACGTAATTAACCCTAAGCTCATATCCGTCCTCTGTTGCGGTATATGATTCCAGAACAGGCAAATATGCCACGGTTTTGGGGAAAGCGGGGATAGAATACATGCTTGTTTCTTCGTTATATTCAAACAAAATCTCGCTGTCGCCAACAGTCTTGTGAGTATAACTAAGTCCCGTTCCGAAAAGCTTTGCAATTCGCACATCCAGGTCCAAATATGAAACAGTGTAATATCCGTTTTCAGCAACAAAGGTGTTCGAGGGATTCAAAATAATATCCCAGCAGGCAGCTGTTAAAATAACGTCCTCGCTTGCAACCGCAACATCTTCAAAAACAGCAGCGTCACATGCTGTAAGAGGCGTAACAAGGCTTTCAAACGTCTTAATCAGCTTCGTATCATCGCTTTGTGCCGCAAGATAATCGTTAATTCTGTTAGCTGTCGCGATAATACCGATGATTGCAAACACCATCACCGTAAATCCAAAAATTGTGGTAGCAATCTGCCGCATGCTGATGCTTGCCGCTTCGCTCACCGTTTCAGGCTCATTATTTGCCAAATCCTCGGCATTTTCGTCCAAAGCGTCGTCAATGGTTTCTTTAATCTTGTCGTCAAGCTCTTTTAAAGATTCTTTAACACCTTCAAGCCTGCTTTCAACAGCCTTCACCTCAACCGACTTTTCGCTTTCTTCAACCTCGGCAATAGGTGCCGGTATCTCATCAGCGCTTTCAACAGCCTCAGCTTCAGCCTTGTTTTCTAAAGATACCTCCTCTTTCACAGCCTCGGCAAGTGAAAGGGGAGTGTTCTTTTTTCTGTTTTTTTTGCTCATTAAAAATCAGTTCCTTATCTGTCCGTTGCCGTTAATAAGATATTTCACAGTTGTCAGCTCCGAAAGTCCCATAGGCCCTCTTGCGTGAAGCTTCTGTGTAGAAATACCTATCTCGGCACCCAGACCAAACTCGTTTCCGTCTGTAAATCTTGTCGAGGCATTAACGTAAACCGCTGCAGAATCAACCTGCTTCTGGAATTCCTCGGCAGCCGCCAAACTCTGTGTCACAATGCACTCCGAATGTCCTGTTGAATATCTGCCAATATGGTCAATAGCCTCATAAATGTTGTCAACAACCTTAACAGCTAAAATATAATCCAAAAATTCGGTTGCATAATCCTCATCGGTCGCAAACTTAACGCAATCTCCCAAAATCATCTTTGTAATCTCACAGCCTCTAAGCTCAACGTTGTGCTTGTCAAGCTCACGCTTAAGTTTGGGCAAAATTTCCTCGGCGATCTCTCTGTGCAAGAGGATAGTCTCGCAGGCGTTGCAAACACCGGGGCGCTGGGTTTTTGCATTGTCAATGATCTCAACTGCCATGTTAAGCTCGGCCGAGGAGTCAACGTAAATGTGGCAGTTACCGGTACCTGTTTCAATAACGGGCACAGTCGCATTCTCAACAACCGACTTGATAAGTCCCGCACCGCCTCTGGGTATCAAAACGTCCAAATATCCGTTTGCCTTCATCATCAGGTTTGCAGTTTCTCTCGAGGTATCTGTCACCAGCTGAATGCAATCCTCGGGCAAGCCTGCCTTCGCAATAGCTTCACGCATAATGTTGCAAATAATGGTGTTAGAATAAATAGCGTCGCTGCCGCCTCGCAAAATAACTGCGTTGCCCGATTTCAAGCACAAAGCCGCAGCGTCGGCAGTAACGTTTGGTCTTGCTTCATAAATAATTCCGATAACGCCCAAGGGCACTCTTGTCTTAGTAATTCTGATGCCGTTGGGTCTGATTTCGCCGCAGTCAATAAGTCCAACAGGGTCGGGAAGTGCTGCTACGCTAAGAACACCCTCTGCAATAGAAGAAATTCTCTTTTCGTTTAAATAAAGTCTGTCCACCAGCGAGCTTTTAACGTTTTTGGCTTCTGCGTTCTTAACGTCAATTCTGTTCTGGTCAATAATCATTCTCTTGTGCTTTTCCAAAGCCTCGGCAATGTTCTTCAAGGCTTCGTTTCTCACCAAAACCGAGCTTGTCGAAAGCACCTTCTTTGCTTCCTTGGCCTTTTTGCCCAATTCAGAAAAATCAAACATGTCGCTTACTCCTTAGTTAGTTTTTAGCCACAAACAGCGTGCCGATAACCTTGCCGTCAAACACGTCATAAAGGTTGTCGGGGTTTGCACCGTTAATTACAAGCATATCAATTCCATGCTCGGTCGCAATCCTTGCGGCTCTTATCTTTGTTGCCATGCCGCCTGTGCCAAGACTTGTGCCTGCGTCGCCTGCAGCGCCGACAATATCGTCGGTTATATCCTCAACCCTCGAAATCAGCTTAGCATTTGCGTTTGTTCTCGGGTCGCTGTCATAAAGTCCGTCAATGTCCGACATAATAACAAGTAAATCAGCCTTAACAAGTGTTGCCACCATTGCCGAAAGCGAATCGTTTTCGCCAACCTCAAGCTCCAACTCGTCAATAGCCACAACGTCGTTTTCATTTACAATAGGCACAGCGCCCAAGGCAATGGTTCTTTCCAAAGCGTTGTCAACGTTGTCCTTGCGCTCGTCCGACAAAACGTACTTTGTCAAAAGCACCTGCGCCACGGTTATGTTATATTCCTGGAACAGCCTGTCATACATATACATCAGCTCGCACTGGCCAACTGCCGCACACGCCTGCTTCGAGGGTGTGTCCTTCGGTCTTTCGCTAAGTCCAAGCTTTGCCATTCCAAGGCCGATAGCACCCGAGGTAACCAAAACAATCTCTACCCCCGAGTTTTTAATATCGGCAATCGTCTTAACAAGCCTTTCAACAAGCCTGATGTTCATGGCTCCTGTTTTATGTGTCAGGGTCGAGGTTCCGACCTTAATTACTACTCTTTTTTTCGACATTTCGATCACGTCCTAAATTTGTGTCATTTTGCAACGTTGTTAATCACGTTGCCGCTTAAATATCCTTCAATATTTTTTCTAACAAGGTTCAAAAGCCTCACTCTTGTTTCCATTGGTGCCCATGCGATATGAGGGGTGATATAGCAGTTTTCAGCTTCTCTCAACGGGCAGTCAAGTCTCATCGGCTCAAGTGTCAGAACGTCAAGCCCTGCGGCGGCAATCCTGCCTTCGTTCAAGGCGTTTGCCAAAGCAACCTCGTCAATAACCCCACCGCGCGAGGTGTTGATCAAAATCGCACTCGGCTTCATAAGCGATAACGTGCGCTCGTTTATCAAAAGCTTTGTTTCCTCTGTCAACGGGCAGTGCAGAGTAACTACGTCGCTTCGCTTAAGCATTTCGTCCAGCTCAACCACTTCAATGCCATGCGTGTCGCTGGGGTATGTTCTTGTATATACCAAAACGTTCATATCAAACGCTCTTGCAATCTTGGCAACTGCCTTGCCGATGGCGCCGTAACCCACAATTCCCAAAGTTTTGCCCGAAAGCTCGAAGAAGGGGATGTTGAAATAGGTAAACAGCTTCGAATAGCACCAGTCGCCGTTTGCAACGGTGTCAGCATATTTTGAAACCGAGCTGTAATAATGCAAAATAAGCGCAAACGTGTGCTGTGCCACCGAGTTCGTGGAATACCCCGGCACGTTACAAACGCAAATACCGCGCTTTTTTGCGGCAGCAACGTCAATATTGTTATATCCCGTTGCAAAAACGCCGATAAACTTTAAGTTCGGGCATTTTTCCATCACGTCTTCCGAAATAACACACTTGTTTGTCAAAACAGCTTCAGCGTCGCCGATTCTTTCGGCGATCTCATCAGCCGTCGAAAATCCATAAACCGTCGTTTCACAAATCGAGGTTATAGGCTCAAGCGATACGTCTCCGCCGGTTACAGTATCAGCATCTAAAATAACAGCTTTAATCATTACTCTCAACCTCAAAAGCTTCGCTAATAATATCAATTTCTTCATTCATAATAGCCTTGCGTTCGTTCTTAACAACTCTTTCAATGTCCTTAAGCTCGTCAACGGTGCCACTATTCTCTTTGTTTTCAGCAGAGGGCTTCTCAGCGTTCTTTGCGTCTGCCTTCTTTTCTTTTCTAAGCTCTAAAACAAGCAAAACAAACAATACGATTTCACAGATTCCGACTCCCAATGCAGTCGTTTTGTCGCCATACCACTGCAAAACTAAGGTTGCGTCGCAAATAAGCAGCCAGAAGATATTAGAAAGCTTCTTGGTCCTTAAATAAATAACAACAAACAAAACAGTTGCCAAAACACAGAATATAACGTGCAGGTGCATCGGCAAGGGCGCAAATCTGCTTTGCAAAACGGGTACGTTAAGTGAATTTATCATAATCAATTACCGCCTTATAATCATTAGTTTCAATCGCATAAAACACTTTCGCAATCTAATTCTTTATAGTATACCACTACCGTTAATAAATTGCAAGAGAATTTGAAGCGTTAATACTTTAACGCACTGATATTTGACAAAATGATGAATTTTCTGCCTTAATTTTCGTCACCCGTAATTTCTCGGTTTTGTTGACTTTAAAGCAATTTTGTTATACCATATATATGTGATGACAGATTCTATCTGCATTGCATTTGGGGAATAGGGAACACTCAGCTCCCTGAAAAATACGAAAGGATTGATTTGAAAGTGGAAAAATTATTTAAGCTAAAACAAAACGGCACCACTATCAGAACCGAAATTCTTGCAGGTTTGACAACCTTCATGACGATGGCTTACATCATCGCCCTGAACCCTAACTTGCTTACAAACTTCGGCGCTGACGGCGGACAGACCCTTTGGAACGGCGTATTCCTCGCAACCTGTTTAGCTTCCGGTATCGGTACCATCTGCATGGCTTTCACAGCTAACAAGCCCTTCGCAATGGCTCCCGGTATGGGCCTTAACAGCTTCTTTGCAGTTGTTGTTGCAAACATTGCAGCAATTGCAGGCGTCGAATACACACAGGCATTCCAGGCAGGTCTTTGCATCATCTTGGTAGAGGGCATTGTGTTCATCGTCCTCTCCGTCTTCAAGATCAGAGAAAAGATCGTTCAGGCAATACCCTTCGGCGTGCGCGTAGCAATAGCTCCTGCTATCGGTTTAATGTTACTCAACATCGGCTTCGGCTCTAACGTTGGTATCTATTCCGAAACAGGCGGCCCCTTCTACGTATTCCGTGATTTCTTCGGCGCACTTGCTCCTTCCTTAGTTAAAACAAACATGGGCGATGCAGGCTATAAGGTAATGGTACTTACCGTTATCACCATCTTCATCGGCCTCTTCGCAATGATCGTTCTTAATCACTTCAAGGTTAAGGCAAACGTGCTTTTGGGCATGCTCATCTCCAGCATCGTTTACTGGATCGGCCAGCTCATTCTTGGCACAAATCCCTTTGCTTCCTTGGCAGGCGCTTCCTTCGTTCCCGCATTCGGCGACATGGCAGCTACCACCCTCTTTAAGTTCGATTTCGCAACCCTCTTCGACATTGGCTGGTTCACAGCAATCACCCTTGTTATTACATTCTGCATGATCGACATGTTCGACACCATTGGCACACTGGTTGGCACAGCTTCCAGAGCAGGCATGGTAGACGAAAAGGGCAATATGCCAAAGATGAAGGAAGCTCTCCTCTCCGACGCTGTTGGTACAGTTGTTGGTGCTTGCACAGGTACTTCCACAGTTACTACATTCGTTGAATCCGCTTCCGGCGTTGAAGCTGGCGGCCGCACAGGTCTTACCGCTCTCGTAACAGGTATCCTGTTCCTCGCTTGCATGTTCATCGCTCCAATCGCTGCTATCATCCCACCAGCAGCTACTTCCGCAGCTCTCATCTATGTTGGCGTTCTCATGCTCATGGGTCTTAAGAACGTAAACTTCGACAAGATTGAAGAAATGGTTCCTGTAGCTCTTATGCTCATCGCAATGCCTGTTTCCGGCTCCATCGGCCATGCAATC
>JAZSPX010000235.1:0-4810 GCA_045537675.1 Candidatus Faeciplasma sp.
TTTGGGATAGCTCTTTTTGCTATATAAATTTATTTACTTGTCAATCCGTTTGCAATTTCATAAGCGTTTTCGCCCATTGCAACACGGTCATAATCATATCCTCTGTCGCCCTGAATGGGTGCCAATTTAAGCTCGAAATAAACCATTGCGTTCTTGCCAAGGGTGAAATCTATGCTTGTGCCGTCAACCCTCTTTGTAGCAATGGCAGGGTTAGCGCTTGCACGAATGATTTCAATTTCGTCATCCTTAGGCATCTTCTTTTCGCCCATGTCGTGCCAAACCTTCAAGGGGTTGCAGCAGTCTTCATCAACCGTTTTGGTAAGCAAAACATACTCGCCGCTTTCAAGGTTGGTTTCAAAGTTAAGCTTTAAAGCCTCAGTCTCGGAATCACGGGTCACATTCCACAAAACGCCCTTAAGCGAGCCGTCAGCCTGCTTGGTGACAACAGCGTTTTCACCCTTATAGATGCATTCGCCCTTAACGTCCTTAAAGAACTTGAAGGTCCAATATGTAGGCTTGGGAATACATCTGTCGGCAAGCATGCCAAAGCCGCCGTGGAAGAGCGAGAACGGAACACCCTGCTCCTCGAATACGTCGCCGAAGGTCCAGTAGGAATAACCGTCAACATAGTCGCCTATTTCGGACAAGGTGCGTGCAAGCTCAACTGCGTTTTCGTTGGTGTCGTGCATGGGGCAGTTGGGAATGTAAGAGGTATTAAATTCGGTGATGTAGAAGGGCAGATCCTTGAACTCGTCATATTCCGAGATCATTGCCTTAACGTTTTTAAGGGTGTCAAGCGCTTCACGGGTGCCCATAAGTGATGCATATCCATAATGGCCCTGCGGCTTAGGGAAGTGAGTTGTATAGTGGTGGCGGGTAATAAAATCAAGCGGAGGCTTGTTTTCGCGGCAATAGTTAAGGAAGCCTCTCATCCACTTTTCATCGGCACCGCCGCAAATTGCAGGGCCGCCGACCTTAAGTCTTTGGTCAACCTCTTTAACAGCGTTTGCGCTGTAAGTGTAAAGCTTAAAGTATTCTTCCATGTCTGCTTTATACCAGAAGCCCCAAAGGTTAGGCTCGTTCCAAACCTCGATAGGCCAGTTAAGAACCTCGTCCTCGCCATAACGGTCGATAAGGTGGCGAAGCGTTGCCTTGATCATGTCGCACCAAAGCTGATAATCCTTCGGGGGGCTGGTGTTGCCCTTCCAATGGAAGACGTAGTTCTCCTGCGATTTCATGGCATAGGGCATAAAGCCAAGCTCTAAGAAGGGGCGGATGTTTAAAGAAAGGTAATCGTCAAACACCCTGTCCAAATAAGTGAAGTTATATTCGATGGTGGTGTTGCCCTCTCTGTCGGTGCGCTCCTGATAGATTGCCATATCGTCGCAGAAAAGTCCGTGGCCGCGGATATATTTGAAGCCTATTCCCTTCTGAACATATGCAAGCTGGTCGTGGTATTCTTTGTGAAGTGCCAAGCCCATTCTGCCTGTGCCAACGCAATAATCTACGTTGTTTTTAAAGAATACCGAGTTTGCGGTGTCGAGTAAAATTTTGCTCATAGTGTTCCCTCCATGTAAATAATGTCAAGTTAATTATAACCTGTAACAGTCAAAAGCGCAACCCGTTTGAAGAATTTTGCGCTATTGCGTTTTTAAAAAGCAGATGATATAATGAAATTAAACTTGTTTCGGAGGGGAATTTATGCGTGCAAAAAGGCTTATGCTTGCGCTGTTATCGCTTGTTATAACGTTTACATTCGTTGGCTGTGACAACAATTTGAAGGAGAAGGAAACCATGACACCTGTTGAAAGAATTTTAACTGCCGAAACCGATTTTGTCAAAACCATCGGCAGAACCTATTTGGATAAAAACGACGTTCGCTGGCTTGTTCAGTCGGCTTCGGGAGTTGAATTTGTAACGAACAGCCCTTCGCTTGAAATTACCTTTGCGGGCGACAACTCCTCGAAAAGCGGCAACTTGGGCGGCATGGCACGCTTTGCAATTTATGTTAACGGCGAGCGTGTTGCTGACAAGATGATGGACGAAGCCGAAAAGACGGTTGCCCTTGATTTGGGTGAGGGCGAAAGCGTTGTTAAGGTTTTAAAGTTAAGCGAATCGGCAAACTCGATCGTGGGAATTAAGAGCATTAAGATTGTTGACGTTAAGCACCCCTCGCCCACCGCCGAAAGCACCCTGAAGATTGAATTCATCGGTGACTCTATCACCTGCGGTTACGGCGTTGATGACGAGGACCGCAACCACAATTTCTCGACAACGACCGAGGACGCTACCCGTGCTTATGCCTATAAAACTGCCGAGCTTTTGGGTGCCGATTACAGCCTTGTTTCTTACAGCGGCCACGGCATAATTTCTGCTTATACGGGTGACGGCAACAAAAACGAGTCGGGTATTGTGCCCAAAATCTACACACAAGTGGGCAAGATGTGGGACACCTCGAATGACCCCGACGTTAACTCGCTTGACTGGAACTTTAAAGAATTTATACCCGACATTGTTGTAATCAACCTTGGCACAAACGACAATTCATATGTAAGAGGAGACGCCGCCAAGGCAAGGGAATATTCGGACGAATATAAAGCGTTCTTGAAGCTTGTCAGAAAAAATAACCCCGACGCACACATCGTCTGCACATTGGGACTTATGGGGGCCGAGCTTTACCCTGCCATTGAAACCGCAGTGAGCGAATATAGCGCCGAAACAAACGACAAAAACATAAGCTGTGTCAAGTTGGGACAGATTCGGGGAGACGAAGGCTATGCCGCCGACTGGCACCCGACCGCCGCCTCGCACCTAAGAGCCTCTAAAGAAATGGCAAGACACCTTATTTCTGTTAACGAAGAGGCTGAAACCCTTTATAACACCCGCGTTGCCGCAGGGCTTATTGACAAGCTTGATTAATTAGCAATACATAAAAACAACCACCGTTTCTTTACCGAAGCGGTGGTTTTAATTTGCAATATCAGTTGGCTTTTTTCTTGAAAAGGTGGTGCACAGCGTAATCCCGCACCTTAATATCCTCGCCCTTGCGGCCCCTTAAAAGGTTGCTAAAGTGCTTCCATATGATAACAGCGCTTATTACAGCGGCGATCGCAAACGCCGTAATGCTGCGTGTGTCAATTCCGTAAAGAATGGGGAACAAAACGCCTGCCGACATGGGCATGCCTGCGCTGTAATTAACGACAAACATGCAAACGGTTGAAACTATAAGTAAAATCAAAAACAGCATCGGGTCGAGGCCCAAAATCATGCCGCCATAAGCCGCCAAGCCCTTGCCGCCCTTAAACTTCATGTAAAACGGGTAAATGTGGCCAATAACCGCAGAACTGCCCGATAATATACCCGAAAGCGCATAGGCAGGGGCAATTATCTGCCCGATTTTAACGGCAAATGCCGCCTTTGCAATATCAAAAACCAGAACCAGCGCGCCATATCCTGTGCCAAGGGTGAGCATTGTGTTGGTGGCGCCAAGGTTTTGGGTGCCTTCCTTGCGCAGGTTTTTCTTTTTAATCTTGGCCAAAAAAGCCGAGGGGCTTATCGTGCCAAGCAAATATCCGATTATCATGCTAAAAACCAGTCTCATTACTTCACCTACAAATAAATAATAAAGTTATTATAACACATTTTTTGACAAAATGATAGTGCTTTTGAGGATAATTATTTATTTGTCTTTATATACCTATGTTGTTTTAATTGCTTTTAGAAAATGCTGATATGATGAAAAAGCACCGATTATCGGTGCTTTTTGTTTGGGCTTATTTTTCTTTTGTAAGAACTTTTTTCTGCCATGATCTTTTATGACATTCGGGACATTTCATATATCTTGTTCTGTTTATATGCATTGCCATATTTACGGCTTTATAGGTAGGCACATATCTATGCTTGCAGTGCTTACACTCATAGTAGCCTGCCACCTGCTCAATACGCAACGCGTAGAAGCAGCCTGCCAAAAATAGAATAAAGCCAAATACGATAAGAGAAATCTTCAACCAAGTTTCCATTTGTATAAAGGCGGCAACAAAAATAAGAGCGAAAAGAACGATTGTAGCGGTGATACCTATAAACACTTCAACAGACAACAATCTTTTGTCTGCCTGTTCTTTCTGCTTAATCATATCAAGCAAATTATTTTCTAATTCTTTGTTGTAATTATCCATTGCAACTACCTCCCCACACAATAAATCATTAACGCTGATACCCAGAACATCGCAAAGGGCAAGCATAATGGAAGAATCGGGCATTGCTTTTCCCGTTTCCCATTTTGATACTGCTCTATCGGTGATGTTCAATTTTTCTGCCAACTGCATTTGAGTTAAGTTTGTCTTTTTTCTGCACTTGGCAATGAACCTTCCGATTTTTACTTGGTCCATAGGCTACCTCCTTTCGATTTCAGTATAGACAATTAGGGGACCAAAGAACACGAACCGATGGTTGAGTAGGGAGGAATCAACCATCGGTAGAGTGAAAAATGACCGTCAAATTCAAGTTTATCGCTTTCATTCTATCACGCAGAACAAAAAGCAGCAAACCTTAGCGGGCTTGCTGGTTTCGGCATTTCTTAGGTTGTAAAGTGAAGGGTAACTCCTTCCTTTCCATCCATCTTATTGACGGGAAGTCTTTTTGCTTTTGCAAAAGCCGGGTGTTTTCTGATCAACGCTCCTCTACCGAACCTTCTTCCTGGGCGCGGGTGGTGCCGGGCGTGCATCCGTGGTACTTTTTATAGACCTTATGGAAGGTGTTGGAAGAGTTGTAGCCGCAGGCTGACGCCACGTCCGTAACGCTCAAGTCGGAT
>JAZSPX010000087.1:0-11865 GCA_045537675.1 Candidatus Faeciplasma sp.
TTTATAAGATAGCTTGTCTTTAACAAGCATCAAGCATTCGCCCAAAAGCGCTTCAAGCTCGGGCAAGGGTTCACTCACACCCGCATAACGCAGAATTTCTTTTTTATTATACTCGGGTGCTTCAAAGCTTTTTATATAAACTGTGTTCATTCTTTAACCCAAAATGTCCGAAAGGTTGTCTAAAATCTTTTTGGCAACGTCGGGCTTGTTCATCGAATAAACGTGAACGTTGCTTATTCCGTTGGCAAAAAGGTCAATTATCTGGTCGGTAGCATATGCAATGCCTGCCTGCTTCATGGCGTTCGGATTATAGCCGAATTTATCAACAAGGCTTTTAAACCTCTGCGGCATAAACGAACCTGAAAGCTTTATTGCACGCTCGACCTGATTGGCGTTAGTAATCGGCATAATGCCCGGCATTACGGGCACGGTAATTCCTGCCTCGCGTATTTTGTAAAGGAAGTTGTAAAGCAGGTTGTTGTCAAAGAACATCTGTGTAGTCAAAAAGTCACAGCCTGCATCAACCTTTTCTTTAAGGTGCTTAATGTCTTCCTTCTGGTTAAAGCTTTCGGGATGAATTTCGGGGTAACACGCGCCGCCGATGCAAAAATCGGCACGGCTTGCCTTAATGTCGTGAATAAGGTCAACCGCATAGCGATAATCCCACGTGCTGCGGTCGGTCTTTTCAAGCTCGGGGGTCAAATCCCCTCGCAAAGCCATGATGTTTTCAATGCCTGCCTCTTTCATTGCGGCAATTTTAGCCCTAACCGTTTCTTTTGTCGAGGATACGCAGGTCAAGTGCGCCAAGGTAGGCACACCATAGCTATCCTTAATGTTCTTGGCAATATCCAAAGTATATTGGCTTGTGCCGCCGCCTGCGCCATAGGTAACGCTCATAAACGAGGGCTTAAGCTTGGCAATCTCCTCGGTCGCTGTTTTAACACTTTCGAATGCTGAGTCGGTTTTGGGAGGGAAAACCTCGAACGAAAGCGAAAGCTTGCCGCTGTTAAAAAGTTTTGTCAGTTTCATAATTATCAGTCCTGTATGTGTAATGTTATTTATTCTGCGAACAAAGGTGTCGAAAGGTATCTGTCGCCTGTGTCGGGCAAAAGGACAACAATGTTCTTGCCCTTGTTTTCGGGGCGCTGCGCAAGCATTACTGCCGCATGTGCCGCCGCACCCGAGGATATGCCGACAAGTACCCCCTCTTTTTTACCGATAAGGCGTGACATATTATAGGCTTCATCAGTCGAAACGGTGATGATTTCGTCGTAAATCTCGGTGTTCAAAAGACTTGGAACAAAGTTTGCGCCTATACCCTGCAAGCCGTGTGTGCCTGCCTTGCCGCCGGACAAAAGGGGGCTGTCGCTCGGCTCTACCGCAACGATTTTTATATCGGGGTTTTTCGATTTTAAATATTCGCCTACACCCGTGATTGTGCCGCCTGTGCCGACACCTGCAACAAAAATATCAACCTTGCCGTCAAGGTCATCATAAATCTCGGGGCCTGTTGTTAGCTTGTGTGCAAGTGCGTTTGCAGGGTTTGCAAACTGGTCGGGTATAAAGCTGTTTGGGATTTCGCGTGCCAATTCTTCTGCCTTTGCAATTGCACCTGCCATTCCCAAAGCTCCGTCTGTCAAAACAAGCTCGGCGCCATAGGCGGCAATAAGCATTCGTCTTTCAAGCGACATATTGTCGGGCATGACGATGATGAGCCTATACCCTCTTGCTGTCGCAACCAGCGCAAGACCTATGCCTGTGTTGCCGCTTGTCGGCTCGATGATTACAGAGCCTTTTTTTAGCTTGCCGCACTTTTCAGCCTCATCAATCATATAAAGTGCCGCCCTGTCCTTTGTCGAACCTGCGGGGTTGAAATATTCAAGCTTTGCAAAAAGATCTGCCTGCAAATCGAGCTCGCGTTCAACATTTGTCAGTTTTAAAAGAGGGGTCCTTCCGATAAGCTGCTCGCTTGATGTATATATATTAGCCATTTGTTTGGCTCCTTTCGCACTTCAAAGTGATATTATAGTAACGCAAATATTTAAAAATGTCAATGTTTGCTTATTACTTTTATATGCGCCCGAGGCACTATCTTTCACCTCGCCGCAAATAAAGCATATAATGATTATAACTAACAGTTTGAAAGGTGACGCCATGCATTGTTTTAATTTTAATGATATTGTAAACGTACTTAACCGCCGCCCCGACGCTTATGCAATTATTTCGGAAGATAATTTGCACCCCAACGCCAACGGCAGAGTGAATTTTTACAGCGCCCGACACGGGGTTATTGTTGCCGCAAAAATTATGGGCCTGCCCGAGGGTGACGATATGTGCTCGTCACGCATTTTCGCTTTTCACATTCACGAGGGCAACGAATGCACAGGCAACGCAAGCGACCCGTTTGCAAATGCACTGACACATTATAACCCGGAAAGGTGTGATCACCCCTATCACGCAGGCGACCTGCCGCCGCTTTTTGCCAACTGCGGTTTGGCAATATCGGTGTTTCTGACAAACAGATTTATGGTTGATGAGATTATTGGCAAAACGGTTGTTGTTCACGACGGAATGGACGACTTTGCCTCTCAGCCTGCAGGCAACGCCGGTGCAAAAATTATGTGCGGTGTAATTAAAAGCGGCGCAGGCGGAACAATGAGGTGTTAGGCGCCGTTGCCAAGGCGCGGCGAAGCCTGTGCCGAGGCAGTGGCGCCTCCACCGGCGGCACTGTCCCTTCGGGACGCGCCCGCCGACGTCGGCGCAAAACAAAAAGCGACCTTTTCAGGTCGCTTTTTTCTTACTTATCATTCGTCAAATTTCCGTCGCCGTTAACAGGTATCGCTTCACCCAGATACGTCGGCTCGGGCTTGAAAATGCACATTGCAAAGTCCTTGTTTCGGGCTAACACCTCACGCACCTCGCGGTATACCTCCCCACGGTAACGTCTCGGGTCAGAAGCAACGCCGTAAGCTTCGATACCAAGCTGTTTGGCTATGTAAATTGCTCTGTAAAGGTGATATTCCTGGGTTACGATAATAATTTTATCCGCACCGAAAATCTCTTTCGCACGGTACATGCTCTCATAGGTCGAAAAGCCTGCGTGGTCCATAAACACGTCGGCCGAGGGCACGCCCGCTTCAATCGCTTCGTCCTTCATCACGTTCACTTCGTCATAATCTTTTCTGCCGTGGTCACCGCTCATTATAATTTTTGGCGAGGCACCTGCCATATAAAGTGCCACTCCCCCGTCAATCCTGTCCTGAAGCATGGCGCTTGGCGCACCGTTTCTTACCCCTGCACCCAGAACAAGAATGCAGTCAACGTCGGTCAGACCCAAAGCTTCCTCCTCGGTTATAATTCTCTCGTCCACCGAAAAAACAACGTAGAAGTTTATTGCTGCCACCACGCACACGCAAAACGCCGCAAGGCAAACAAGGGTTAAAAACAGCTTTTTAAAATTGATTTTTCTATACTTCACGGCGCCTGCCTCCTTTAAGTGATAGATTAATTATAACGCTTTGGCGCCTTTAATGCAACAAAATTCGGCTTCATTTTATCAAAATTCGCCCTCCTGCACCAAAGCAAGAGGGCGGTTGTCTGTTATTTTACTTATTAAGCAAAGCTTCGGCTGTTGCAAGCTTTACTGCCACGCAGAATACCTCCATCGCGGTTTTAAGCTCGTCGCAGGTGGGATATGTCGGTGCAATTCGAATGTTCTTGTTTTCGGGGTCCTTGCCATAGGGGAAGGCAGCGCCTGCCTTGGTTAACACAACGCCTGTGTCGGCACAAAGGGCAACAATGCGCTTTGCGGTATTAGCTTCGCCGTCGAACGAAACAAAGTAGCCGCCCTTGGGCTTGCTCCACTGGCCAATGCCCAAAGGCTCGATTTCAGCCTCTAAAGCATCTAAAACAATATCAAACTTGGGCTTAATAATATCGCGGTGCTTCTTCATGTGCTCCATCAGGCCATCGAAGTCCTTAAAGAACTTAGCATGTCTTAACTGGTTAAGCTTGTCGTAACCGATTGTCTGGAAAGACATCTGCTCTTTTAAGAAGTTGATGTTTTCCTCGCTTGCGCCGATTGCGGCAATACCGCCGCCGGGGAAGGAAATTTTAGAGGTCGAGCCAAATATGAACACCATGTCGGGCTTGCCGGCCTTCTTGCATTCCTCCAAAATATTCAAGAGGTTTTCATGCTCGTCATAAAGGTCATGCACGCAATAAGCATTGTCCCAGAAGATTCTGAAGTCGGGTGCCTTGGGGTTAAGGTTAGCAAAGCGCTTAACCACCTCGTCCGAATATGTCACACCCGTGGGGTTAGCATATTTAGGCACGCACCAAATGCCCTTGATGTCTTCGTCTTCCGAAACAAGCTTTTCAACCATATCCATATCGGGGCCGTCAGCGTTCATGGGTACGGGTATCATTTCAATACCGAAGGCTTCGCACATTGCAAAATGTCTGTCATAGCCGGGGGCGGGGCAAAGCCACTTAACACGCTCGCACTTGCACCAGGGCTTGGGGCTGTCCTTAACGCCCAAAAGCATTGCTCGTGCAATGGTGTCATACATAAGCTGAAGGCTCGAGTTGCCGCCGATGATGATTTCATATCTGCCGATGCCAAGCATGGGCATAAGCAAACGCTTGGCTTCATAAATGCCGTCTAAAACGCCATAGTTTCTGCAGTCAACACCACGCTCCGAAATATGGTCACCGTCTAAGCAGTGGGTAAGCATTTCGTTTGTCAGGTCAAGCTGCTCGGGTGCAGGCTTACCTCTTGACATATCGAGGCTTAAGCCCTTTGCCTTATATTCAGCAAGCAGGCTTACCTGCTCGTTATAGAATTTTTCAAGCTGTTCCTGTGAATATTCAAAAATCTTCATGGTTTTCCTCCGTAAGGGTAAAATTTCTGTTATTAATATTATATGCCCTGTTTATAGAAAATGCAAGTCATTTTAATAAATCTTGCAAAATTCTTTTGATTTGCACTATTTTTCGGCACAATTTCGCCCAATTATAACTAATTTGCACGATGATTCATGCAAAAACTATGCCGCTTTAAAGGAAAACTATGGTTCTTTACTTATTGAGTATGTTATGGTAAACTGTTATTAACACTTTTTGTCGGATTTTGGCGATAAACGAAAGGACCTCTAACATGATTGATACCGAAAACAACGTAACGACCTCAGCCGAGAACACCTTTGAAAAAGAATATGACGAGCTTCGGGCACTCGCCCAGAAAACCGAAATCAGCAAGGAAGGAATTTTAGCCAAAAGCTACCGCACGGTTATGTTTGCGCTGCTTGGAATAATCGCTCTGATGTCGGTTGCAGTTATTGTTCTTGCCGTCGGCTGGAGCAACGAACAAGGCACCGTTAATCATGAAATTGACGTTGTCGAGATTGAAAAGGTGGTCGAGGTTCCCGCGTTCACCGTTATCGACCCGGGAAATGCATATTCGCACGAGCTATCACCCGACAGCTTTATGTTAAGCGACACCAACTATGGCCCTATCTGGATGCCTGCTCTTGCCGGTGTTGCAAAGAACGAATATGTAAACGAGTTCTTTATCAAAGATGAGGAAACAGGCTACCTTACATATGACGACGGAGTTAACAAAACCATTGCAGGCATTGATATATCGAAGTATCAGACAGACATTGACTGGGATGCCGTTAAAGACGCAGGATTCGAGTTTGTAATGATAAGATGCGCCTACCGCGGCTATGTTTCCGGCTCGCTTAATGCCGACGAAAGATTTGAAGAAAACATTGAAGGAGCTTTGAAAGCAGGCTTAAAGGTCGGTGTATATGTTTTCTCGCAGGCGCTTGACGTTGACGAAGCCTTGGAAGAAGCCGAGTTCGCCTTAGACCTTATTAAAGATTACGACGTTACCTACCCCATTGTCTACGACTGGGAGGTTGTAATTGACGAAGACGGCGACACCCCGAGAACGAAATATATCGAGCCCGACCAGCTGACAAACAACGCCCTTGTTTTCTGCGAGCGTGTTGCGCTCGAGGGTTACACCCCGATGGTTTATGCCAACAAAAAAACGGCCGTGTGGAAATATGACCTCAGCCGAATGCAGCACATTGACATCTGGTTTGCAGAATATTCGGACACACCCACATACTTCTATGATTTTGCAATGTGGCAGTACTCCTCGAAAGGTGACGTGCCTGGCATTAAGGGCAACGTTGACCTTAACATTAGCTGGAAGGATTACGCTAACATTGACAAAGAATAATTTTTAAGAATTATTCCTAAAAGCTATTGACAACCACCATATATTGTGATAATATAGCTTACAGAACACAATATTTTTATGGGAGGTTTTAAAATGAAAGTTAACGTAATTGGCGCAGAAATGGACAAGAGGGAGATTGAGGCATATGTCAACCGAGCATATCAGGTCTACCCCAACAAAACGATTGAGGAAATGACCCTGAAGGTTGACGGCGATTTTGTCGATATTGAGTATAAATTTGCGCCCAAGAATTTTGACAGAATAAGACGAATCACAGGCTACCTTGTCGGCACCTTAGACCGCTTTAACAACGCCAAGCGTGCTGAGGTTGACCAGCGTGTCAAGCACGGGGTTGAGTAAGGAAAATTTAAAGCACCGTTCTTTTAAAGATCGTTGCTTTTTTAGTTACATAACCAATTCTTACGCCTTCAGCTCATACTCGCCGTCGGCTGTTCTTATAATCGCTGTGCGATAGAACTCGGCACATGCACGCTCTAAATAAAGAGTATCCATGCTGCCTGCGGTCTCATAGCTTGAATGCATTGCAAGCTGCGCAAGGCCAATATCGACGGTGTTAATTGACACCTTGGTTGCGGAAATGTTGCCCAAGGTCGAGCCGCCGGGAATGTCGGAACGGTTGGTATAGGTCTGTGTGGGCACGGCGATTGACGCGCAAATCCTCTTGAATATGGTTTCCGAAACGGCATCGGTCGCATAGCGCTGGTTGCCGTTGAATTTAATTACAATGCCGCCGTTCATGAAGGGGCGATTTGTTGGGTCGGCATATTCGGGGTGGTTGGGATGAACAGCATGTGCATTGTCTGCTGAAATCATAAAGCTTGACGGCAACATCTGTGCCTTGCTCTTGCCCAAAGCCTCGCAAACACGCTCGACAGTTGTTACAAAGAAGTCTGAATTTGCGCCCTGCTGGGTGCTTGAGCCTACCTCTTCATTGTCGAACACGCAAAGGGTAGAGACGGTTTCTGAATTCCCTCCTGCCAAAAAGCCCTGAAGCGAAGCATAAGCGCACTGCAAATCATCAAGCTGGGGGGCAGAAACAAACTCGCCGTCGGCGCCCCAGACTGTGCCAGCCATGCGGTTATATAAGAACAGGTCGGTACCTATAATGTCGTCTACCTTAACTCCTGCGGCAGCGGCAACAGCATTCATCAGCTTGCCCTTGGCGCGCTCATCGCCCATCAAGGGAATCATATCGGTCTGAGCATTGTAAGAAAGTCCGTCGTTGGCGTTACGGTTCATGTGAATGGCAACGTTGGGGATCATTAAAAGGTCTTCATCGACGTTAACCAAAACGCTCTTTATCTTGTTGCCCGAGGATACCATAACTCTGCCTGCAACAGACAGGGGTCTATCCAGCCATGTCGAGCACAGCATGCCACCGTATTTTTCGGTGTTAAGGCGGATATAGTGCGCCAAAGTTTCCATCTCGGCATTCGGCTTAATTTTAAACGAGGGCGAATCGCTGTGCGAAGCCACAATGTTAAAGCCCTTAACGTCACCCTCGCCCACTTTAAAGGCGATGATAGAGGAAAGATTGCGTGTTACATAATATTTTCCGCCAGGCTGAATATCCCAGCAGTCTGCCTCTTTAAGCTCGGTAAAACCTTCGTTGTTAAGTCTTAAGGCAATGTTTGCAACAGCGTGAAAGCGTGAAGGGCTGGCAGATATAAATGCCAGAAGCTTTTTTGCCGAGGATTTGTTGTCAATCATTTCGACCAGATTTTCGCCTGCACCGTCGCCGTCGTGCGCACTGTCAGACGAGTGCCCCATAACGTCGGTAAGGCCAAGTATATATTCGCTCGATACGTCGTAAAGACGGATCAGACGCTGCAAGGTTTCGGGGTTGGGGGTCGTTTCGCCGTTTTCATAACGTGAAAGCGATTTGTTGTTAAGTCCAAGTGCTTTAAAAACATCAACCTGAGAAAGTCCTTTTCTCTTTCTTGCTTTTCTTAATCTTTCGCCAAAGCTAAGCATTAAATATCCCACCTTTTAAGAATTTCAAGCAGATTTCTCACTGCGTTATATTAATTATACCACGTTTTCTAAGATTTGTACATATTTTTATTAAAATTCGCGCGATTTGGTGGTTTAAACGAAGGTATCGCCCTTCGGGCGATGGATGCGGCGCCCACGCCTCGCCCACGCTCGGCACTTGGCGCCGCTTTTTTGGCGAAGCCCGACCGCAGGACGATTTCATCGTCCTGCGGTACAGCCGCCTTAGGGCGGCTGCCCGCAACGAAGTTGCGGGCAGGGCTTCGCCCCGCTCTCCCGCTGAAATTAAACGAACAATAAAAAGGCTCCCTCGGTTAAGAGAGAGCCTTGATTATTGAGCTAAATTGAATTAGTCAGCGTTAGTCCATACAGCGGGCTTGATGGTGAATACATCAGATTCCTTGTTGCCAGCCTTGATCATGATTTCGTAAGCATCATCGATGTTGGAAGCCTTGAAGGTGATGGTGATGGATTCGCCTGTTCTGTCATAGCCGCCCTTCCAAGTGGTGGTACCGGCCTTGCGGTAGTATACCTTATACTTAGCGCCGTCTACTTCTTCCCATGTAAGGGTGATCTTACCGTCGTCAGCATCCTTAACAACGCCGGCGAGGTTGGTTTCATAGTCAACGTCAGCATCGGGGTTCATTGCCCAAGCAACGGTGCCCTTTGCAGCGTTAGGCTTAAGGGTGAGGATAGTGGATTCTTCGTCACCTGCAACGATCTTGAATTCGTAAGCAGAAGTCTTGGAACCGAAGTCGATGCTGAGGTAGGTCTTGGTTCTTTCGTGACCGCCGCTCCACTTAGTAGCGCCGACCTTACGGTAGTAAACCTTATAGGTGTCAGCGTCTTCAACAGCGTTCCATGTAAGCTTAACGATACCGTCGCCCATAGTTTCTGCCCAGAAGCCGGTTACAGTGTCAAATTCTTCTGCAACTTCAACGTCAGGGGTTTCGGGAGTGGTAGTTGTGGAACCTGCAGTAGTTCCTGCAACGTGGTAAGCATAACCAACAGTCTTCTTGGTACCGTCCTTCATGAAAGCAGTAACGATAACCTGGAAGTCGATGTTCTTGCCATAAGGCAATGTAATGGTGTTCTTGGTGTTAACTTCGGTTTCGCCTGCGTTAGCGCCCAAGAGAGCATGGTCAACCTGATAGAACTGAGCACCGTCTACCTTGTTCCATGTAACAGTGGTGTTCCAGCTGTTAGTATATGTAAGGTTAAGGTTCTTGATTTCAGTCTTGGTGATTGTAGAGGAAGAACCGCCGGTGGTGCTAGCCTTAACGTTAGCGGTAGCAACGGTTGCGTTAGAGATAGCATCTACAACGATTACAGAGAAGGAGGTGTTGTAGCCAACAGGGATAGTAACACTCTTGGAGTATACTGTCTGAACCTTGGCGTTCTTACCGTTTTCGGTATAGATTACCATGTAAGAGGAAGCATTTCCGTTCCATGTGATTGTAGAAGAAGAATAGGTGGAAATAACTGTGCAGTTCATACCTGCGGTGGTTACAGTGCCGGTGGTGATGCCGCTGGTGGTAGAACCGGGAGTTACGGTTGCAGAACCAACAGTAGTAAGGCTGCCGTTAATGATTGCTCTTACTTCAACGACCCAGGAATCGCTGGAACCGCAAGGAATGGTTGCCTGAGTAACCTGAGAGTAAACAGTGTTAGCTGCAGTTTCGTTGGTCTTCTTGTAATATACGATGTAGCCGGTAGCGCTGGGAACAGAGTTCCACTTAACTACGGAGCTGGTTGTGCCCTTGGTAACGGTAATGCTACCGCTGGTGATGATACCGGTGTTGCCGGTAGTTCCGCCGTAGCCGGGAGTTACAGTTGCAGAACCAACAGTAACGAACTGGCTGTTTACAAGTGCCTTAACAACAACACTCCATGTGTCGTTAGCACCGCAAGGAACAGTAGCGCTGTTTGTGGTTACGAAGGTGCTGGAGGTTGTGGTAGCAGTGCTCTTCTTGTATTCTACAAGGTAGCCGGTAGCGCCGGTTACAGCATTCCACTTAACAACAGCACTGTTAGTGCTCTTGGTAACGGAAAGGTTGCCGCTGGTGGTTGTGCCGCCAACAGAACCTGTGGAAGAACCGCCGGTTGTGCCTGCAGGAATGGACTGGGTGCCGAGGCTGCCCATAGCTGCGGTGGTGCTGAAAGCAGAAACTTCAACAGTGAAGTTATCGGTTACCTTAGCAGGGATTTCAACAACAGGAGAGCCGGTAATTGCCTGCTTTTCAACGCCGTTTACAGAGTATGTAACACGGTACTGAGCAGCGCCTGCAACAGCATTCCAGGTTACGGTAGCTTTGTCAACGAACTTGGTTACAAGGTAAGGACCGAAGTATGCCTGGTAAACTGCACCTGTGGTGGTGCCGCCGGCGGTTGTAGTGTTATCTGCATTGGTCTTATAAGCCTCTGTTACTAAAGAGGTGCCGTTTGCATCGTAGGGACGAACGTAAGCAAAATATGCACCTGCAGGAAGATTGTTAAAGGTTGCATTAAGAGTAGAACCGGTGAATTCCTTAACGCCTGCATAGGAAGAACCGTCCTTAAACAGGTCAACTGCGTATTTAGCTGCGCCTGCTTCAGTGCAAGCAATTGTTATGTTGTTGCCTGACAATGTAGCGGTAGCGCCAGCAGCGAAAGCTTCAACTGCAAACATCGACAAACTCATAACAAGAGCAAGTACAATTGCAAAAATTCTTTTTGTCATTTTAGTGACACTCCTTTTCTTAAAGTTATCTGTATTATACCACGTTTTGCACCATTTGTAAATATGATTTTAATAAATTAATTAATCTTAATATTTCCAAAAACCATGTTGAAATTTTCATGCAAAGGTGCTACACTTATAATACAATCTGCTGATGCAAAAAATTGCACAGTTTTTTATGATTTGTGCTAATTGCTAAAAATAATTGAAAGGATTTGATTATTATGACAACAATTACAAAGAAGCTTTTCGGCAAGCTTTCTTCGGGCGAAGAAGTTTACCTTTACGAGCTTAAAAACTCGACCGGTGCCTACGTTGAAATCATCGAGCTCGGCGGCGCGATCAGAGGTATTTTCGTACCCGATAAGAACGGCGTTTTGGGCGACGTTGCACTTGGCTATGACGACGTTAACGGCTATGAAACTCAGGGTAAGTTCATCGGTGCTCTCATCGGCCGCCACGGCAACAGAATTGAAGACGCTCAGTTCGAGCTTAACGGCAAGACCTACGTTTTAAACAAGAATGACGGCAGAAACAACCTTCACGGCGGTAACGTCGGTTTCGACAAGAAGATGTGGGCTGCTAACGTTGAAGGCGAAGCTTTGGTGCTTAAATACACCTCACCCGACGGTGAAGAAGGCTACCCCGGCAACCTCGACGTAACTGTAAGATACACATTCGACGAAAACAACGCGCTTATGATCGATTACAGCGCTGTTACCGATGCTGACACCGTTTGCAATCTCACAAACCACTGCTACTTCAACCTTGATGGCGAAGGCACAGGCTCGATCGAAAACCATTCTATCAAGCTTAACGCAACACACTTCACCGTTGGCAACTCGGAATGCCTGCCCACAGGCTATGTTGCTAAGGTAGA
>JAZSPX010000056.1:0-1618 GCA_045537675.1 Candidatus Faeciplasma sp.
ACTTAGCGTAAACATGCTTAAAATTGCGCCCCCCATCGGCATCAGCTTCTACACCTTCCAGATAGTCAGCTACATCATCGACGTCTACCGTGCCGATGTTGCCGCACAGAAAAACGTTATCAACTTTGCAGCCTATGTGACCATGTTCCCTCAGCTTATTGCAGGTCCCATCGTCAGATATGCTGATATTGCCGCCCAGCTCGAATCAAGAACCCACACGCTAACCGATACTTCTCTTGGCATAAGACGCTTTATGGTAGGCTTCGGCAAAAAGATTTTAATTGCCAACACTCTTGGCGAGCTTTGCGACATCTTCAAAGCGACCGATGAAAAGACTGTAATGTTCTATTGGCTCTATGCTGTTGCGTTTGCCTTGCACATCTACTTCGACTTCTCCGGCTACAGCGACATGGCAATCGGCATCGGCAGAATTTTGGGCTTCAAATTCATCGAAAACTTCGACCACCCCTTCATTTCCTCCAGCATCACCGAGTTCTGGCGCCGTTGGCACATGTCACTCGGCTCTTGGTTCCGCGACTATGTCTACATCCCGTTGGGAGGAAACCGTGTTTCCAAGCCCCGCTGGTTCTTAAACATCTTCATCGTCTGGGGCTTAACAGGCTTCTGGCACGGTGCCGAGTGGAACTTCATTCTCTGGGGTCTTTACTTTGCCGTGCTTCTTGTTGTCGAAAAGCTCTGGCTGTTAAAGGGCCTTAACAAAATGAAGGTCTTAAACCACGTTTACGTAATGTTCCTCGTTCTCATAAGCTTTGTAATCTTCAACGCTTCCAATGTTACCGAGGCTTTCCAATACGTCGGCGGCATGTTTGGAATTGGCGCCAAGGGCTTTGTTTCAGACGAATTCTTCTATTATTTAAGAAGCTATGGCCCCATGCTTGTTCTTGCAATCATCGGCTCAACTCCGCTTGCCAAAAACGTATATCACAAGCTTGAAACCAACGCTAAAACCGCAAAGGTTATCAACGTTATCGAGCCTGTTGCCTTGGCAGCACTCTTAATCGTATGCACCGCATTCTTGGTAGACGGCTCCTTCAATCCGTTCCTCTACTTCAGATTCTAAGAAAGGGGGAGGCTATAAATGAATGAAAAGATAAAAAACATAACAGTTGTTGCGCTCATGTCAATAATCGTTTTCGGCTTGTTCGTCACTTGCTTAATCAAGCCTGCCAATGAATACTCCGAAACCGAGCGCCGCCCGTTAGACCAGGCTCCCGAGCTTTCGTTTAACACCATCGTTTCCGGCGATTTCATGTCCAAGTTCGAGGATTATACCTTAGACCAGTTCCCCCTGCGTGACGGCTTCAGAACAATAAAAGCTTTCACCGCACTTAAAGTTATGGGTCAGCTCGACAATAACGACCTCTACATCCACGACGGCTACATCACAAAGGTCGAATATCCCTATAACAAAGACTCCATCGTCTACGCTAACGAAATCTTCAATAACCTTTACACAAAGTTCTTCGAGGGGAAGGACATGAACCTTTACCTCACAATCGTGCCCGACAAAAACTACTTCCTTGCCGATGAAAGCGGCAGACTCTCGCTCGATTACGAAACCCTCGTGTCCGAAATCGTTGCAGGTAATCCCAACTTC
>JAZSPX010000033.1:0-3441 GCA_045537675.1 Candidatus Faeciplasma sp.
CTGCAAAAAGAACAAGATTGATGAAACCGTCGATTACGGATATGTTGAGGGCTACTACTCAGAGCTTGCCTATGAAACCAAAAGCGACGGAAGCACAACCGAATTGATTTATCTGCTTTGTACCGATGAAGAGCTTACCAATGCTGTCGGCAAAAAGGTAGTCAGCTTCGATTTGGAAGGCAATATGACCGGCTATACCATAACCTTCGGTGTCAAAAAAATTGAACGTCTCATTTCCTATTCCTGCGCTGAAAATGCTTCTTATTACAGCGACATGAAATTCGATGAAAACGAAAACATGACTTCCGCATCGTGGGAGAATGTCACCACAAACCCCGAAACAGGCGATGTAACGAAAAACACAGGTACTCAGGAGTTTTATGAAAACGGCAAGGTTAAAACCGAAACTGTTGAGATTTACACCAACGATAAGCTCGATTCGAAAACTGTAAAAGAATATAACGAAGCAGGCGAGCTGACAAACGAAAAATAATCAAAATAATCAATCCCGACTGATAAGGTCGGGATTTTTTTGTCTGCTTAACCACGCCACCGCGCGCCGTTCCTCCCACGCGCTCGCCTTCGGCTCGCGCGGGTCGGCTTCGCCGCACGACGGCGCTTATATAAAAAACAAAACCATCGGTCAAAACGATGGCTTTGTTTTTGCTACATTTTAGTGTTTTTAATGTGTAATCTCATTTTGAAAAACGCCGATGCCGCTTTTGCGGCAGGAAAGAGCTTCGCTCTGACAGGCGTATTTATAAGCCGGCTATAGGTAGTAACCTATTTAGCAAACTTGGTGCCGGCTTTTGTTCCTTTAGCACCCGTGCCAAACTTAACGCCCTCTAACACGTTGGTGTCAAATGCATAGGTTATCTTCTGCTGCTCACGCGCAGCTTCAAGCGCAAGCGAAACAAGTCGGTCCAAAAGTTCGGGGTACTTAACACCCTTAGGCTCCCACAGATAGAAGGAAAGCGAGCCGGGAATGGTGTTTATCTCGTTCAAATAAACCTCACCCGAGTCGTTGTCAATCATAAAGTCAATTCGTGAAACGCCGCTGCAGCCAAGCACCTTAAATGCCTTAACGGCTAATTCCTGAATTCTTGCTGTGCGCTCGCTCGAAATGTCGGCAGGGATAATGCGCTTTGTGCTTGCCATGCCCTTAGATGACTTTGAACCGCCGAGGTATTTTTCCTCATAGCTCAAAATTTCGTCTGTGCTTATAGGTCGCTCGCAAACCGAGGCCTCAGCGTTTCTGTCATTACCCAATACCGAGCAGTTAATTTCGGTGAGGTTTGTAATCGCTCTTTCAACCAGCACTTTTTTCGAATACATAAAAGCTTCCGTCAAAGCATCTTCTAACGAGGATTTATCGCTTGCTTTTGAAATTCCCACGCTCGAGCCTAAGTTTACAGGCTTTACAATAACGGGGTAGCCAAACTTGCACTCAATGTCGCTAATCACCTTAATTTCATCAGCGTCAAATTCGTCAGCTCTGAACACTAAGCAGTCTAAAACAGGTATACCGTTGTCCTTAAACATTGCCTTCATTGCATATTTATCCATGCCCAAGGCCGAGGATAAAATGTCGCACCCAACAAACGGAATGCCCAGCATGTTTAAATAACCTGCAATGGTGCCGTCCTCTACGTTAGTGCCGTGAACAACAGGGAATGCAACGTCTATGTAGTCTACAAACGGTTTTTCAAACATCTTTGTCTTAAGCTTGATTATCTCGGCACGCTCGCCGTTCTTGATGATCGTTACCTTATCGCTTTCAGAAAGAAGCTTTTTAATGTTCTTATAAGCTTCAATGCTGCCGATGTTTTCGCCAACGTACATCTCGCTGTTTTTAGAAATGTAAATCGGAATAACGTCATATTTCTCTTTGTCTAAGCTGGCATATGCCTGAAGCGCCGAGATTATCGAAATCTCGTGTTCAACGCTCTTTCCGCCAAACATAAGCGCAAGTTTAATCTTCATGTGTATCATATCCTTTCGGGAATAAAAACTGTAGTTTTGCAAGGCTTAACCGCCTCCACCGCTCGCCGAGCTTCGCAGGCTGCTCACGCAGCCGCTCGCCTGCGCCGACCGACGTCGGCCGCAACATAAATCAAGTCACATTGATTAATAATTATCAGGCAAGTCGTTTTCTAAAAGTATTATCTTCCTTTTGCCGTCAGTTGTCAAGCCATAAACGTTTGCCATCGCATCGTTAAGGCTGTCGGCAACATATATCTTCGAGGCATCAAATCCCGCAGAAACAAGCCCCTCATAAATCGCTTCGGTCTGCTTCTTGCCCACCAGCGCAACATAGTCGCAAACTTTTGCGGCGTTCTCGCCAAACTCGCGGTTAAGCGCATATTCCATTTCGCCAAGCTCGATCATGCCGGGCGTAACAAGAATTTTGCATCCCTCAGTCATCGAAAGCGCTTCAAGCGCCGCCTTTGTGCCGCTGGGGTTCGAATTATACGCATCGTCAATAACCGTGTAAGCACCTTTGTTGATAAGCTCCAAACGGTGGGGTACGCTTTCAAGTTTTCTAACAGCAGGTCTAAGCTCCTCAAGCGAGATGCCCAAACGGTTCGCAACTGCAACAGCGCCCGCAATGTTCAAAACGTTGTGTCTGCCGATAAGCTTTGTGCGGTAGTCACAGGTTGCTCCCTCGGGCGAGGTCATCTTAAACTCCGACCCTTTTTCGGAAATGTGCAGGTCGCTCACAAAATAGCCTTCGGTGCTGTCAATGCCATAAGCCACATACTGCCTGCCGTTTGCCATGTCGCAAATGTTTTCGTTGTCCATGTTAAGGAATAGCATGCCGTCAGCAGGCAAAGCATCTGCAAGCTCAAACTTCGTTTTCTTAACGTTGTCTAAAGTCTTAAAGCTCTCTAAATGCATCGGCCCAACCGAGGTTATGATTCCGTGCTTCGGGTGAACGATATCGCAGATCTCTTTAATGTCGCCAACGTTCTTGGCACCCATTTCGCAAAGGAAAATGTCGTGAGTCGCCCTTAAAGACCCTCTTATCGTCTTAACAACGCCCAAGGGTGTGTTAAAGTTGCCCGGTGTTTTTAAAACGTTATACTTAACGCTTAAAAGGGTGTCCAAAAAATACTTAACGCTTGTTTTGCCAAAACTGCCCGTAATGCCAATAACCGTGAGGTTTTTGCAGCCTGCAAGAATCTTCTTCGCATCGTTGATATAGTGCCTGTTGATAGCAAGCTCAACAGGGCGGTTGATGAGGTTTGCCAAGAGGATGGTGAGGGGAACAAACGAAAGAAGCAAAGTCGGAGGCCAAGCGGTCTTAGGAAGACAACTCTGCCTTTCAACTCCTTGGCTCACAGAACGACATGGCTACGATCCGACTTTTGATAGCAAGCTCAATCGGGCGGTTGATGAGGTTTGCCAAGAGGATGGTGAGGGGAACAAACGAAAGAAGCA
>JAZSPX010000252.1:0-4162 GCA_045537675.1 Candidatus Faeciplasma sp.
GCAACGCAACGTGCGGATACGTGGATTACGCAAGGCAAAAGTTCACCTGCGATCTTATACATGTTGGGGATCATGAGAAGAAGACCCTGAGAAGCAGTATAAGTGGTGGTGAGAGCACCTGCTGCCAACGAGCCGTGTACAGTACCTGCAGCACCGGCTTCGGACTGCATTTCTGCAACGCGAACAGGCTGGTTGAAGATGTTTGTCTGACCCTTTGCAGACCAAGCATCTGTTACCTCAGCCATTACTGAGGAGGGGGTGATGGGATAGATAGCAGCTACTTCTGTAAACGGGTATGCAGCCCATGCAGCAGCGTTGTTACCATCCATGGTTTTCATTTTTCTTGCCATAGTTATCTCCTTATAATAGTAATAAAGATTTGAAACGTTATGACAAACGCATAACTTTACAAATATCATATTATCACAACCGAAACGCTTTGTAAATAGTATGGTTAAAAATTTATCAAAAATAACAAGGTTTTTGGCGCATAAAAAGCTTTATTTTGACACTCGGCGGCAGGGCGTGTCAGTAAGGGGCGCAACGGCATATTGTGTTAGTGACAGGCAGAAAATTTTTTGCCTGTTTTGCCCTGCTCCAGTGGGCTGCTCTGTGACGGAACAGCCCCCTCCCCTTTGAGGGGAGGGGAAATTTCAGCGAAGCTGAAAAAGGGGTGGGGTGAGGCGGCGTGGTTGCCCCGAAGGGGCGACGAGTGCCGCAACGTCGGCGGAGCCGACAACCTTTTTACCACGGAGGAATGCGCCTTGAGTATTAGCCTATGCATGATTGTCAAAAACGAGGAGCACTCGCTTGGGGCGTGCTTGGAATCGGTTAAGGGTGTTTTCGATGAGATCATCATCGTCGATACAGGGTCGCAGGACGGCACCGTTGAGCTGGCAAAGCGCTTTACCGACAAGGTTTATTTTTTTGAATGGTGCGACGATTTTTCGGCCGCGCGCAACTATTCGTTAAGCCTTGCCGCAAGCGATTACGCCATGTGGCTCGATGCCGACGACGTCATTCTGCCAAACGACCGTGAGCTTTTGAAAAAGACGGTCTCCGAGCTTGAAAAAACCAGACCCGACGTCGTTTTCATGCCCTATAACGTGGGGTTTGACGAAAACGGCAGGGTGACCCTTAGCTTTCAGCGTGAAAGAATTATTAAAACAGGCAGGGGCTTATGGTTCGAGGGCGAAATCCACGAGGCTATACCGCCCCGCGGCAAAATGATATATTCAAAAGCGGCGGTAACTCACCGCAAAACACACGTCAACGAGCCGGGGCGCAACCTTCGCATTTTTGAAAAAATGGTTGACGAGGGCAAAAAGCTTTCGCCCCGCCACAAATATTATTTCGCCCGAGAGCTTTCTTGGGCTGGCAGGCTGACCGACGCCTTGGGTTATTATAAATCGGTTATAGAGGACCCTGCGGCGTGGAACGAGAACCGCATCAGCGCATGCTTGGAGAGCGCCATGATTTTAAGCAACATGGGCAGGCGCGCAGACGCTTTAGACCTCTTGAAAAAGTCGCTTTTGCTTGGGCCGCTTAGGGCAGACGTTGCCTGCGAGCTTGGCAGACTTTATTTTGAAAGCGGAGACTTAAACCAAGCAAAGCGCTGGTATTCGGCGGCACTTGATGCACGCACTGACGGCGGCTTTGTCACCGAAGACCAGAAGGGCTTTATGCCACTAATTCAGCTTTGTGTTATTCATGACCGACTGGGCGACCTGAAAAAGGCGTATGAATTCAACGAGCGTGCGGGCAAAATCAAGCCCGACAACCAATCATATCTTTTTAACAAGAGGTATTTTGAAGAAAAGGGCGTGCCCTCTTAATTAAACAACAATAAACTGATAAAGGAGAATTATAATGGCAAATTGCAATAACTCAAGATCATTTTCCAACGGCTGCGCAAGAAACGTAAGCAGCTGTGCGAATGTATACTCTAACAATAATAACAACAACTGCTGCTGTGCAAACACTTGCTGCTGTGTGAACGGCAACAACGGCAGCTCGAACAACAACGGCTGCAATAACTCTTGCAACAACTCTTGTCAGAACAACTGTGATTGCGACTGCGACTGCGATTGCGACACAAACCGCAACTGCAAAGCAAACGATTATCCTTCGGTGACCTATGTAACAGCTAACTGCGGCTGCGGCGGCAGCTTCTGCTGCATTGGCCCTACGGGTGTAACAGGACCTACAGGTGTAACAGGCCCCACAGGCCCTACGGGTGCAACAGGTGCCACAGGCGCAACAGGCGCTACGGGTACCGCCGGTGTTGGCCCCACAGGTGCTACAGGCGTTACCGGCGCAACCGGTGCAACAGGCGCAACCGGTGCAACAGGTGTTACCGGTCCTACCGGTGCTACTGGTGAAATCGGCGCAACAGGTGTTACAGGCGCTACGGGCGCTACGGGCGCAACTGGCGCTACGGGTGCTACTGGCGCCACGGGTGAAGCAGGCGAGCCTGCAACGACCTCTTTTGCGCAGGTGTTCAACACCTCGGCACAGGTGCTTGAAACAGGCGAAGCCGTGACCTTTGACACAAACGGCGTTATCACCGATGACATTACCCACGCCGTCGGCTCGGCCGAGGTTACCCTTACCGAAGCAGGCACTTACCTTGTATATGTGAGAGTAATGGGCGTAGAGGCCAACCAGTTCGCTGTTGAGCTTAACGGCGAGATCGTTACGGGCGGCGTGTTCTCATCGGCACAGGATGAAGACGTTTCTAACGGTATGACGATCGTTACAGCCGAAGCTGGAGACGTGCTGACACTTGTTAACACGACCTCGGGCGTGAACGTTGTAAACCTGGCAACCACAGTTCAGGGCGAAGAACCCGCAATGAACGCAGAGATGGTTGTTGTGCGTCTCGCCTAATAGTAAACACTCACTTCGTTCGTGTTAACTATAGAAAAATCACTTTGCGGAGTGAGACTCCGCAATTTCGCCTTTGGCGAAACCGTGATTTTTCAACTGCCTGCGGTTCAGATATAATTGTGCTTACTGGACACAAAACAAAAAAGGCACCCTTTTTCGGGTGCCTTTAAATTTATTCCTTTTCGGCAATGTCAACCCTAATGTGAGGGTCTGCTGTGCTGCCGATGTTTTAACGCTTGCTTTCTTTTAACCCCAAAAGATAATCTGCAGATACATTGAAGTATTTGCAGAAAGCAACAATATCTTCTATACTGGGTTCATATTTTCCGCACTCAATATACGAGATTTTTCTCTGTGTCATATTTACGGCTTTTCCAAGCTGGGTCTGGTTTAAATCCGCATCTTCTCTTAAATTCCTAACTTTTTCGCCTAAAGTTAATATCATTTCTATCACCCACAAATATTTTACCTTAGACAGAAACTTTCTATTGACTGTTAGACGGAAAATGTCTATAATATTTCTAAAGAGCATTTTTATTGACGGATGTATTATAAATGTGTTATGATTTAAAGGAAATATACAGCGAATTTGTTAAGTGTTACCAAACACGAGCTATATTAAAAACTTAAAACGCATTAAGGAGGAAAACATGGAATATTTGAAAAAAGTCAGAACGTCGTGGGACTTATTCTGGATTCGAGTGCCCACATGGCTTGGGATATTAGTATCTACTGCGGTAGTTGCTTTGTTAGCTGCGTTAATACTTTTGGGTATCTATAACGCAAGTCTTACCAAAATTGTTTTTACCCCTGAAGAATGCGAAGCTATATTCGGCGTGCCTGTTAATGTAGTAATTGATGAGGCCGAAATGCCCGAAGTGTTCAAGTCTCAGCTGAACGGCAATTTGGTTGTATCTATGAATAAACAGCAAAAACACAACTTGTTGAATAATTGTCTATATACTATTTCAAGCAAAAGAAAGCAGGGAATCGTGTACTCACCAAATTATGCAAAAATAACTATTTATCCAGACCGTCCTATCGAATATAATGAAGATTATGAGTTTGATACATGGGGAATCACCGAATGTGTCTTTGTTCAAATTTGTACAGGCGTTTCTCCGGACAAAATACAAATCGACTTTTCTGTTGTGGATCCTGACACAGAAGAAATTTTATATCAGGCTATTTGGCCACGTGACACTATTGATTTTGTGTACTTTGGCGAGGACGGTCCGATTGTTTATGAATATCATGGAATGGTAAATGAAAT
>JAZSPX010000102.1:0-2167 GCA_045537675.1 Candidatus Faeciplasma sp.
ACTGTTCCAATAGGACTGTTTTGTATCTAATGCAACGCCGATGCTGTTGGGCTGAACTTCCCATCCGACCTGGTCGAAGAGATAGAATTCAAATTCAGGGAGGATAAGCATTGTATCAGCAACGCCTGTGTCCTTCATATACTGCTCGGCAGCGAGAACGATGTTTCTGGGGTACTGAGCCAAAGGACGGTTTTCGGGGTTGGCAATTATCATTGCGTTACCTGTCATGGACAAGGTAGGAATCTGGCAGAAGGGGTCGATAACAGCGGTGTCAGGGTCGGGAATGAAGACCATGTCGCTCTTCTCGACAACAGCATAACCATAGTTAGAAGCGTCGAAGCCGATACCGCTTTTCATTGTATCTTCAGAGAAATTCTCTGCCGGAATAGTAACGTGTCTGTACTGGCCGTTGATGTCAACCATCTTGAAATCGACCATTTTAATATCATTTTCTTTAATAAGTGCAAGAATATCCTGCGTGCTTTTTGCCATTTAGACCACTCCTTATAAAATGAAAGTATATTAAAATTATACCAACTTTATTCAACATAGTCAATAAATAATGCAAAAAATAACCACCCTATTGCAAGGATGGTTATGTAAAATGTTTAATTATTTATCGGTATAGGTGGCGACGATTCTGACCTCACCCTCGGGCATGGTGAACTGGGTGCTCTCGTTTGAAGCGTCTTCAAGCTTAACTTCGCCGGAAATGACGACCCAGTTGCTGAACTCTTTGCCTGCAGGCGCCTTATCGGCAGTGATTTTAACGGTCTCGCCGCTTACTGCGTCCTCTTTATTAGCCTTGCCGTTTGTGACATTAACGGTATAGCCTGCAAATTCGTAAATGAAGAACGGGGCGGGATTGCTTTCATAGCCGTTGATAAGACCGCGGGAGTTATAGTTAAGCATAAAGCTGCCGCTTGTGAAGGTGAACGCATTTTCGGAACCGCCGATTACGAATACATCACCCTCGCTCTCGAGCGTCGCGGTAATGGCGGTATCGCTTGTGGAGGTGAATTTTGCATATCCTTCATCGCTGCCCAGCAGCCAGCCGCCGTCAGCCTTGGTGAAGGTCCACTCTTTACCTGTGTATTGACCATATACCGTGTCTGTTTCGAAATCTGCCGCTTTTTCAATATTGAAGCCGATTCGTTTCGCGCCGTTGTTGTTTTCTTTAGTTATAACACTCGGCAGCATGATAAAGCTGCTTGAGGAATTGTAAACAAGAAGATAACGCGAGCCGTCTTTAATTTTGTTTGCGTTGGTTACACGGATGTATTTTCCGCCCACACCCTCGGTAGGCTCGTCTATGACGTTTTTAAGCAATGTGTTGTCGGTAACATTGCTCAATTCGATCTTTTGAGGAGAAGCATATTCGTTGGTGTTGGGTTCATATTCGCTTTCGCCCTTAAATTTGTTGGTTACACCGGTTGATTTTAAATTGTGTAAGCCTTCCTGGCTATATCTTGAAACAGTTACGTCTTCATTGGTTATGTCGAACACAGTCATAGTAAGGGTATGGTCGACACCGTTGTGGTCATCATAGTATCCGATGTAGCCTGCGTTAAGATATGTGAAATTAAGGGTTTCGGATTTAAACTCAGTCTGGCTTGCCTGAGCGATCAATATCTCATCACCTTTTTTAAGGAATACTGACGAGCCGCCAAGATAATCGTCCCAGCCGTTGGTATGGTCGTGACCGTAGAGATAGAAGATGTTAAGACCCTTTTTGCCTGCTTCGTTCAAAACGTCGAAAATATAGTTGGCATACATTTTATCGCCATCCAGCTTCGTTCTCATCGAATAGTGCATGGGCAGGTGAGAAATTACAAAGATAGGCTTGTTATAGGAAAGCACAAGCTTTTCGTTCAAATATTCGGTTAAACGCTGGGCTGTGCGCTTAATTACAGCCTCGTTATCGTTATACCACATATAGTCGCTGTTGTGCAGAACAAACACACCGTAGCGACCGTTTTCAGGGTCGTTAGCACCGCTGGGGCTTAAACCCTCGGTACCGACAGCGGCATCGTGGTTGCCTTGCACAAACACAAGATTATCGGATACGACGTGAGAGATGGTCTCGGTGTTAAGTCGGATCGTAGGCATGTCGTTCTGTGAGCCACGGAGTTGTAAGGCAGAGTTGTCTTCCTAAGACCGCTTGGCC
>JAZSPX010000263.1:0-5032 GCA_045537675.1 Candidatus Faeciplasma sp.
TTTTCAGCAACTTCAATGGTGGGGTTGTCGATGTTGGAATAGAACTTACCTGTTTCGTCCTTAGCGATGATGGTGATACCGGTGGACTGTTCGCAAAGACCGTTTACATAGTACCAGCCGTCCAAAGCATATCTGTCTTCATCGGGATCGGAGAAGTCGATGCACATTTCATACCAAACGTCCCAGGTCCATTCGTCATTATAATAAAGCTCTGCAGGATCGTCAAAGCCCCATTCGTCCATGACTCTTCTGTTGTAAGGTACAACGTCCTTAAAGCTTACGTCGGTTACGATTGCATAGTGATCGTCGCCCAAAGCAAAGTACTCGGCAGCGTCTGCCATACCCTGCCACAAGGGGTCGGTATAGTCGATGTATTCATCGATAGGCTGATACATACCCTTAATGCAGCCCATGGGGAAGGTAGCGGTGTTGTCGGTTCCTGCAGGTGCAAAGTCGGGTGCGGTGCCTGCCAAAACAAGGTTTGCAAGGTCATCGTTTCTTTCGTAGTAGTCGGTTTCAATCCATTCGATCTTACCGCTGTACTTCTCGGTAAAGGTGAAGTAACCGGTGTTAACGATTTCGGACTGAGAATAGTTCTGGAAAGGATCGTACCAAGCGAACCATTCAACGGTGGTGCCGGTGCCCAAAGTCAATTCAGCGTCAGGAAGTCTGATACCTGCTGCAGCCAAAATTGCTTCCGAGTCTTCGGTCGAAAGTGTTACGTGTACTACCTGTCTTTTGTTGTTCTTACAGCCAACAAGAGCAAAAACAACAATGAGGGCAAGCACAAGTGCTAAAATTCTTTTAATTGTCATTATAATCCTCCTCTATATAATCAGATAAAGAAATTATAGCATATTCTTCAGGCCTTTTAAATTGACATTTCAAACAATGCGTTTTGTGCAGTTATAACAAAAAACAGGCGGTTGCTTAACACAACCGCCTAAAAAATGTCATTTATATGTATTCTATCTTACTCGAGGTCTAAAGCACATTCGCTTAAAAGCTTGGGAATATCGAGATTCTGAGGGCAATGCTCGGTGCACTGGCCGCAGCCGATACAGTCGGAAGCCTTGCCGCCGTTGACAATAATTTCTTCCTTATATCTCTTCAATCCCTCGTGACGTTCCTTACCGCCCTTCTTAAAGTCGTTGTAAACCTTAAAGATTTCGGGAATGTCAATCTTCATGGGGCAACCATCGGTGCAGTAACGGCAAGCTGTGCAGGGAATTGCAAACTTGACGATCTTGCTTACTTCGTCTATAAGCTTATATTCTTCCTCGTTAAGGGGCTTGAAATCGTCCATATAGGAAACGTTGTCGTTAACGTGGTCCATGTACGACATGCCGCTTAAAACATTGACTACGTTATCTAAGCTTGCAGCATATCTTATTGCCCACGAAGCAGCGGAAGCGTCGGGGTTATAGTCCTTGAATATCTTCTCTGCCTTCTTGGGCAAAACAGCAAGACTGCCGCCCTTAACAGGTTCCATAACAATAACGGGAACGTTGTGCTTGCAGGCAACTTCATAGCATCTTCTTGCCTGAACCCAGCCGCCTTCCCAGTCGATATAGTTTATCTGAAGCTGGATAGCGTCAACGTCGGGCTGTTCGGTAAGGATAGTGTCGAGTGTTTCGGGGCTGTCGTGGAAGCTGAAGCCGATGTTGACGATCTTTCCCTGTGCCTTAAGCTCGCGGAGATAGCCGAAAGCGTCAACCTCCTTAGCGAAGTTATAAAGGTCCTTGCCCAAGGCATGAAGCCATACATAATCAAAATATTCAACTCCGCAACGCTCGAGCATTTCAGCAAACATCTTTTCCATTCCGGCTCTGTCAGGTCTGCCGAACAAGGGGAGCTTATCGGTAACGGTAAAGCTGTCGCGGGGGTATCTTTTCACTACTGCTTCGCGGAAGGCAACTTCGCTCTTACCGCCGTGGTAAACGTAGGCAGTATCGAAGTGTGTGAAGCCTTTAGCCATAAAGACGTCAACCATTTCCTTAACTTTTTCAATATCAATATTTGAATGGTCCTTGGGGTCGGCAAGGGGCAATCTCATAAGTCCGAATCCGAGTTTTTTCATGCTTGTTTTCCTCTCATTTCATAATACTTTGTTCTGTAAATATAAGTATTTTCTCATACCTACATTATATATAATCTCCAACTTTTGTCAAGCCTTTGCCTCCCATGAAAATAACCAAAAGATACGGCAATTTATGCACAAATTCGGCAAAGTTAAATGATTGACATACATATATTATATGTGGTAAAATTGGAGCATGATGAGTGCGTCTTTCAAGACGGCTTAGAATTTATATTTGTCGTCCTTTGTTACTGACGGGTAAATGTGAACTGACACAATGAAGCAAAGGACTTTTTCAGCCGACCGTCTGGGTGTACTTATCTTCTTTTTCGAAAGAGGGATAAGTGCGCCCTTAATTTTTTATTTCTTAATTATCAAGGAGGAAGTTATGAGAAAAGTCGGAATTGTTATGGGAAGCGACAGCGACCTTCCTATCGTAAAAAAAGCTATCGACACTCTTGTATCATTCGGTATCCCCTATGAGGTGCATATTTATTCTGCACACCGCACCCCCGTTGAGGCAAGAGATTTTGCTGTAAACGCACGTGCCAACGGCTTCGGCGCAATCATTGCGGCAGCAGGCATGGCAGCTCATCTTGCAGGAGCTATTGCAGCCAACACTACTCTTCCCGTTATCGGTATACCCTGTAAATCCACAAACTTAGACGGTATTGACGCCCTTTTGTCAACAGTACAGATGCCTTCCGGTATTCCTGTAGCCACTGTTGCCATAAACGGTGCTGTTAATGCCGCTTTAATTTGCGCTCAGATCTTAGCTGTTGAGGACGCAGACCTCGCCAAAAAGCTCGACGACAAGAGAGCTAAAGACGCAGCTGCTGTTTTGGAAAAGGACGCAAAGTTACAGGCAGAGCTTAACGCATAATAAACAATCGCAAGACCACTTGAAAAGGAGTTAACTTATGGGAGGCTTTTTCGGAGCTGTCTGCAACCGTGACGTTATTGAGGACGTGTTCTTCGGTACCGACTATCATTCTCACCTCGGTACACGCCGCGGCGGCATGGCAGCATATGATAAGACAATCGGATTGCAAAGGGATATTCACAACATTCAAAACTCCCCTTTCAGAACTAAATTTGAACGCATTTGCGACGAAATGCAGGGCTTTTCGGCCATTGGCTGCATAAGCGACGCTGACCCCCAGCCGCTTTTGATCCGCACCAAGGCAGGGGCCTACGCAATAAGCACCATCGGCATCATCAACAACGCCGACGAGCTGGTTAATAAATATCTTTCCAACAGCTTCGGCCACTTCAACGCAATGACAGGCGGCAAAATCAACTCGACCGAGCTGGTTGCTGCACTTATCGGACTGGAGGAAACCTTGGTTGACGGCATAGCCTTCGCACAGGAGGTTATTGACGGCACCGTTTCAATCCTGCTTTTAAAGAAGGGCGGCGACATTATTGCCGCACGCGACAAGATGGGCAGACTTCCCATCATCATCGGAAAAAGTGATGACGGCTTCTGTGCCTCGTTCGAGTCGTTTGCTTTTCAGAAGCTTGGATTCGAGACCTATAAAGAGCTTGGCCCCGGCGAGATAGTCGAGCTTAAGGCAGACTCGTGCACACAGCTTAAGGCGCCCAACAAGGAAATGAGGATATGCGCTTTCCTTTGGAGCTATTACGGCTACCCCACGTCTACATATGAAGGCGTTAACGTTGAAGTTATGAGAAACCGCAACGGCGAGATCATGGCTAAATATGACGCTGAATCGGGCAACAAATATGACATCGACTACGTAGGCGGCGTTCCCGACTCGGGCACACCTCACGCAATCGGCTATGCCAACGTAAGCCACGTGCCGTTTGCAAGACCGTTTATAAAATATACCCCCACATGGGCAAGAAGCTTCACCCCTGCAAAGCAGTCGGAAAGAAACAAGGTTGCAAAAATGAAGCAGATGCCCGTTGTTGAGCTGATTAAAGACAAGAACCTTTTGTTTGTAGACGACTCGATCGTAAGAGGAACACAGCTTCGTGAAACAGTTGAGTTCCTTTATGAGAACGGTGCCAAATCGGTTCACATGAGAAGTGCCTGCCCGCCCATTATGTATAGCTGTAAGTATCTTAACTTCAGCCGTGCAACAAGCGAAATGGAGCTTATTACAAGAAGCACAATTATGGAGCTTGAAGGCGAAGAAGGCTTTAAGTACTTAGACGAATACTCTGATGCCTCTACCGAAAGAGGACGTGCAATGCGCAATGCGATCTGTGAAAAGCTGGGCTTTGATTCTCTTGAATTCCAGTCGCTCGAAGGGCTTATCGAATCGATAGGCATTGACCGTTGCAAGCTTTGCACCTATTGCTGGGACGGCAAGGAATAAACTTTTAGCTAAGCATTCTTTTAAAATTATTTGAAAGGAAAAATATATTATGATCAAGTCTAAATCTGATAGCTATGCTGCTGCCGGCGTTGATATTACCGCAGGCTATAAGGCAGTTGAGCTTATGAAAAAACACATTGCAAGAACCAAGAACGACGGTTGCCTTGATGACGTTGGCGGCTTTGGCGGCTGCTTTGGCTTAAACCTTAAGGGCATTGAAGAGCCTGTTTTGGTTTCGGGCACCGACGGCTGCGGAACAAAGGTTAAAATGGCAATTTTGATGGACAAGCACGACACCATCGGCATTGACGCTGTTGCAATGTGCGTTAACGACATTATCTGCTGCGGTGCGCGTCCCTTGTTCTTCCTTGACTATATCGCCTGCGGCAAGAACATTCCCGAAAAGATTGCTGCAATCGTCGGCGGTGTTGCCGAGGGTTGCGTTCAGTCTGGTGCCGCACTCATCGGCGGTGAGACCGCAGAGCACCCCGGCATGATGCCCGTGGAAGAATATGACCTTGCAGGCTTTGCTGTGGGCGTGGTTGACAAGAAAAAGATTTTAGACAACCAGAGAATGGCAGAAGGCGACGTTGTCATTGCGCTTGCT
>JAZSPX010000220.1:0-7299 GCA_045537675.1 Candidatus Faeciplasma sp.
TGAAATTGCTTGGCGAGGATATACTCACATTTCAATGTTTATTGTCGGAGGACTTTGTTTTGTTCTGATCGGCGCACTTGATGAAATTGAAAAACCAATAAGCGTCTTAGCGCAACTGCCTATTGCCGCATTTTTGGTGACGGCGGTTGAATTTACCTCGGGCGTAATTGTAAATTTGTTCTTAAGGCTTGAGGTATGGGACTATTCAAGCCTGCCGCTAAACATCTGGGGGCAGGTGTGCCTGCCCTTTTCGTTAATATGGCTTTTGCTTGCCTTTCCTGCCATTATTATCGAGGATTCTTTGCGCGTAATGCTGTTTGATGAGCAGCCAAAAACACTTAAATTCCTGCCAAGAACCCTAAAGAAGGCGTAAAAAAACAGGTCGGCAAATTGCCGACCTGCATTTTTTATGTTAGGTGAAAAAGATTATCTCTTCTTGGAAAGAAGAACTGCGCAAGCAGAAGCAGCCAATGCAACAAAGCCAAAAGCAATGCCGGTCTTGGGGTTTTCTTCTACTTCAGGGGTTTCGTCAACTTCGGGTACTTCTACGATTTCTTCTTCATCGGTAGTAGATTCGATAGGATCTTCAACTTCGACGATGATTTCGTCGTCAACGATGTGAGCCAAGCAAAGGATGCAGTCGCCGTTTACGTCAACAACGTGTCCCGATGTAAGAACGCCGTTTGTCATGATGATCATGTGGTAATCCTTGTTAACATAGATGTAACCGCTTACAAACTGGTTAGCAGGCTTAACGTGTCCACAAGCACAAACGTTGTTGCTGTCATGGTTATGTACTGCAACGTCAGCCTTGTCGCCGCAAACCTTACATTCGTGCCAGTGCTGGCTCGAGCTGGTAGACCATTCGGTAGCATAGTCGTGGGTGATGGTTCTTGTATGACCGCAGGTGTCACAAGTATCATCGCAAGCGTTAGCCCAAACGTGTGCTTCGGTTTCAGATTCGGTGCAGTTTGTGCCTGTGCAGTAACGAACGTGTTCGTCGTCAGAGAGGTCTTCCCAAGCGCCATAGGTATGTTCGCCGGTAGGATCGATATCTTCAGTATAGAAAGCACCACAGCCGCAGGTATAGGTTCTTACACCCTTATCGCAGCAAGTAGGTTCGGTAGTTACTTCGCCTTCGCCCCAAACGTGTTCTTTCGTTTCAGAAGCAGTACAACCAGTACCGGTGCAAGTATGAGTATGAGTGCCGTCGCCGTTATCAACCCAACTCCCATAGGTGTGTTCACCTGTAGGATCGATATCTTCAGTATAGTAAGCGCCGCATTCACAAGTGAAGGTCTTAACGCCCTTGTCACAGCAAGTAGGATCATCAGTAACAACGCCTTCATCCCAAACGTGGTCTGCAGTAACGGAATCGGTGCAGGTGGAACCTGTGCAGGTCTTGGTATGAGTACCGTCGCCGTTGTCTACCCAAGCGCCATAGGTGTGTTCGCCGGTAGGATCAATATCTTCGGGCTTGGTTGCGCCACAGTCAACACAGGTATAGGTCTTAGTACCCTTGTCGCAGCAAGTAGGATCATCAGTAACAACGCCGTCGTCCCAAACGTGGTCTGCAGTAACGGAATCGGTGCAGTTTGTGCCTGTGCAGGTCTTGGTATGAGTGCCGTCGCCGTTGTCTGCCCAATCGCCATAGGTGTGTTCACCGGTGGGATCTACGTCTTCGGTCTTGGTTGCGCTACAATCCTGGCAAGTAAAGGTCTTAACACCCTTGTCGCAGCAAGTAGGATCATCAGTAACAACGCCGCTATCCCAATTATGGGGAGCAGTTTCGAAGCCTGTGCAGTTTTCGGTTGTGCAGACTCTTTTGTGGTTGTCGTCGTCTTCTTTTTCCCATTCGCCATATGTATGGTTAGCGCAAGCAGTCTTGATGGTTACGGGAACAACTTCGTTAACATTGTTGTTTTTAAGAACAATGTTGAAATTGATGGTGGTTTCGCCGCCGGGAGCAAGCTTATTTACGGTGAAGACAAGTGTAAGAGCTCCGCCGCTGAGGGTGCTGAAGTTTGTACCCTTAGAAGCTGTCCATGCAGCCTTATAGTTGCCCTTAAGGTCAATAACAGTTTCCATGATACTGTTTGCATCTTCGTTCCATGAAGAATCATCCTCTACGAATGTCAATACATCTTCGTCGAAAGGATAATCAACACCAAAAGATGTTACCTTTTCATCCAGGTCAAGGTATACTGTTGCAACAACAGTATCGCCAACATGGTATTCTGCAGCATTCAACTCAACGCGTGCGTATGATGTTGCGCTTGCAGGAACAGCGAATAATGTTACGAGCATCAATGCAGCTGTCAACATGCTAATAATCTTTTTCATTGTTTTTCCTCCTAATAGTTTTGCCGTGGTTATGTGCATAAGGGTGCATTAAAGCACTATAACTTTACACATGTTATCATTTTACATTAACTTTTCCAAAATGTCAATAGAATTGATATGAGAATTTTCTGGAAAATGCAAATAAATTACACAAAAATCGTTGGATAACGCCTTTGCAGTATTATTATACCATATATTTATAAGTTTGTCTTGCGGTTTGATGACAAATATTATATACTGAAATTGTACATTTTGTTACACGGAGGGAACACTATGGAATTTTATGTTGAATTAAAGCTTGCGGGCGACTCTTACCCCGACGGATTTTTAAACGGCTTGTCGCTTACAAGGTCGCAATCATTCTGGAGCTTGAAGAAGGAAGACGAAACCGACGAGGTAATTACATACCGCAACCATTACAACCACAAGCTTTGCCTGCACAAAAAGCAAAAGGGCGAAGCGACGGAGGTTTATACGCAGTTTATTAACGAGGGCAACGAGGACGCAACCCTTGAAATGATCTCCTCGTTTGCGATAAACGGCGTTAAGGCAGACAAAATTCACCGCATGATAAGCTTCTGGAGTGCTGAAGGCAAGCTAAAAACAGACAAGATAACCGACTTGGGCTTGGAACCCTCGTGGAACGGCTGGAGCTATCGAATGGAGAAGTTCGGCAACTGCGGCTCGATGCCTGTTAGAAGGTATTTCCCCTTCTTGGTGCTTGAGGACAGCGGAAACAGCAATTTCGTGGCAATTCAGCTTTATTCACCTTCATCTTGGCAGATCGAGCTTTTGGTCAGCCGCAACACAGACCTGAACGTTACAGGCGGCCTTGCCGACTATGACTTCGGTCACTGGTGCAAAACCGTTGCCAAGGGTGAGGAGTTTGTTACCCCCAAGGCACTTATTGCCGAGGGTAAGTCGATTTATGAAGCCTGCGACAAGCTTGTTAAAGCGCAGACACCTAACATCTCACCTGTTGACAACGACATGGGCATAATGTTCAATGAATATTGCACGACATGGGGCAACCCCAGCTTTGAAAACCTTAAAAAAATGAGCGATAAGCTTAAGGGCAAGGGAATTAAATATTTAGTCATCGACTCGGGCTGGTATGGCGAAAAGAAATATTGGTGGGAAGCCATGGGCGACTGGGACGTTAACGAAGAAAAGTTCCCCGGCGGACTTAAACCGACCGCAGACTATATTAAAGAATGCGGCATGATTCCCGGACTTTGGTTCGAGCTTGAATCGGTAGGCACAAGCTCTTATAATTATGAAAGCCACGAACACCTTTTGAAAAGAAACGGCAAGGTTTTAACCGTTGGCGGCAGACGCTTTTGGGACATGGAAGACCCGTGGGTTGTTGACTATTTAACCAAAAAGGTTATTGACCAGCTTAATAACAGCGGATTTGGATATATAAAGATAGACTATAACGATTCTATCGGCATTGGCTGCGACGGTTATGAAAGTTTGGGCGAGGGCTTGCGCCGAAAGGTTATTGCCTCGCGCGAGTTTATTAAAAAGATCGGCAAGGAAGTTGAAGGCATTGTTATTGAAAACTGTTCAAGCGGTGGACACCGATTGGAGCCTTCGATGATGGAAGTGGCTTCTCAGGCAAGCTTCTCGGATGCACACGAAACAAAATCTATGCCGTTAATTGCGGCAAACCTTCACAGGGTCGTACCTCCTCATCAGACACAGATTTGGGCTGTTATGAGAAGAACTGACGACACCGACAGAATTTACTACTCGATGGTCAACACCTTCTTTGGCAGAATGTGCTTAAGCGGCGATATTTATGACCTTTCGGATGAGCAGTGGGCACTTATTGACGAGGGCATTGCTTTTTATAACAAGGCATCAGGCATTATTAGAGACGGCATGACCGTTTTGAGCGAGACCGACTGCGAAAGCTATAAGAACCCCACGGGCAATCAGATACTTGTAAGAAAGCTTGGCAACCGCGAGCTTGTTATTGCGCACAGATTTGAAAACTCGAAGGACGTTGACACAGGCTTTTTGGCTGGCAAAAAGATTGTTGCCGAATATGGCAGGGCTGATAACGATTTCAGCGCAAAGGCGTGGATTTTGGAGGAATAGAATACATAAAAAAGAGCAGGTATTCCCTGCTCTTTATTTTTTGTTATTTTGTGGCGTTTACCATTGCGTCAACAATTTCTTTGTGCATTGGCTTAGCGGTGTAACGGTCGATAAGCGAAGCGTCGCCGCAGCTCCACCAGAAGCACTTGATGCCGTATTCCTTTGCCTTGCCGACAACATAGGCCGCATGCTCAGCTCTTTCAGCGTCGTTATTTTTATCCCACGAGCCGAATTCACCAATGATTAAAGGAAGCCCGAGCTTTTGCACTCTTTCATAAGTGTCTTTAAAGAAGTTATCCATAGCCGCCTTGTCGGAATCCGAGCCCCACTTGTCGGTCATTGTGGTCCAGCCAGCATCCTGCCAGCAGAAGCCCTGAGGGTCGTAGTTATGGATTTCTAAAATAAAGTGGCCTTCGACAGTATCCTGGGGTATGATGAAATCGCTGATGGCACCGCCGGACGAAGCGGCATAGGTATTTAAAACAAGGTTTCTTGTTTCGTTATATCCGCCGCAGGAACGAACAACGTCTACAAAGCGCTGGGTGTAAAGATACATACCCTGTGTGTCGCCGGCGTCGGGCCAGCCCCAGCTGCCCTGTTCGTCAAGGGTTTCGTTAAGCGATTCAAACAAAAGCTTCTCGCCGTAATCTTTGAAGCGGGTAGCAACCTGTTTCCATATTTTAGCGAAAACATCGCCTTTTTCTTCATAATTCTTTTCCGAGGCTCTTATCCAACCGTCAGCACCCGTGTCGTGGTGAACGTTAATAATGCAGTAAAGGTCTTCGTCCATTATGTAGTCTACAACTTCATTAACACGGTCGAGCCAGATTTTATCAATCGTGCCGTCCTCGTCGATGTGGTCGCGCCACGAAATGGGCAGGCGTATAGCGTCGAACCCTGCGGCTTTAACGCCCTTGACCTGTTCTTTGGTTATGAGAGGGTTGCCCCAGCCTGTCTCGCAGGCTTCAATATTATCACGGTCAAACCAGTCGCCTGTTGAGTCCAGCGTGTTACCGAAGTTGAAGCCAAGGGTCATGTTGGCAACGGCTTCTTCAGCGGTTTCACAGTTATAGTCACCCGGGGTTTTTGTGTCACCGCACGCAGTAAGCGACAATGTAATTATCAAAACAAGAAATAATGCAAATATCTTTTTCATTTATCATTCCTCCTTTTAGAGATATTGTAACACACCGATTGAAAGATAACAAGTGCTTATTTTATTGCATTATGCAAATTATTTGCTTTGTTTTTTGTTGATGTCAAAAGATTATAAATCAATTAATTAGTCCGATATATCATTGACGGAGAGTTTGGCAGAATATATAATTTAGTTAGGTTAAAAGACGATTTTGCAGAAATATATTATACTTTAATTCGGTAAGGAGTAGTTGTTATGTATAATCAGCAGGCATATTTGGACAGGATTGAACAGGTTATTGCAAACGGGCCTTATAAGGCAGACTGGAACTCGCTTGCAAAGCACAGAACCCCCGAGTGGTTTTTAAACCGAAAGTTCGGCATTTTCATTCACTGGGGAATTTACAGCGTGCCCGGTTTTGCAAACGAATGGTATTCCAGAAATATGTACGTTCAGGGCAGCCCCGAATTTGAACACCACGTTAAGACATATGGCAAGCACACCGAATTCGGCTATAAAGACTTTATTCCGATGTTTAAGGCAGAAAAGTTTGATGCAGGCGAATGGATAGACCTGTTTAAAAAGGCGGGTGCAAAATATATGGTGCCCGTTGCCGAGCATCACGACGGTTTTCAGATGTATGAAAGCGGGCTTTCAAAGTGGAATGCCTCAGAAATGGGCCCCTGCCGTGACGTTTTGGGCGAGCTGAAAGCCGAAGCCGATAAAGCAGACATTGTCTTGGGTGCTTCGACCCACCGAATTGAGCATTGGTTCTTTATGGGCCATGGCAGGCAGTTTGAAAGTGACATTACTGACAACGAAAAGCTTGGCGATTTCTATTGGCCTGCAATGCCCGAGGGGTCACATCACGACCTTTTCAGTGAGCCTGTACCTACTAAGGAATTTTTAGATGACTGGCTTATCAGAACCTGTGAGCTTATTGACAAATATAAGATCAAGCAGCTTTATTTCGACTGGTGGATTCAGCACAGCTCGGCAAAGGAATATTTGAAGAAGATTGCCGCTTATTATTACAACCGTGCCGAAGAATGGGGCGAAGAAGTTGTTATTGCCTATAAGCACGACGCTTTTATGTTCGGCACAGCTTTGGTTGACATTGAGCGAGGCAAGTTTGCACAAATCAAGCCCTTCCCCTGGCAGACGGACACCGCGATCGGCCGCTGGTCGTGGGGATATACAAAATATAATAGCTTCAAATCCTCGCGCGAGCTTATTTGCGACCTTGTTGATATTGTTTCTAAAAACGGCTGTATGCTTTTGAACATAGGACCCAAGCCAGACGGCACCATTACCGACGAAGAAACCAATGTGCTTCTGGAAATGGGCAAGTGGCTTGAAACAAACGGCGAGGCGATTTATGAAGCCAAAACCTGGCGCATTGCCGAGGAAGGCCCGACCCTCACACAGGAAGGGCAGTTTACTGACGGCAGCGAAACCAGATTTACGAGCGAGGACTTCCGTTTTACCCTTAACGGCGAAAACCTTTATGCAACCTGCCTTAGCTACCCCGAAAGCGAGAAGATTTTAATTAAGGCGTTGGGCGAGCAGGACGCTTCGCACCTGCCGAAATTTAACGGAATTATTGACGGCGTTTCGGTTTTGGGTTATGACGGCGAGGTTAAGTGGCACCGTGACGGCGAAGGCCTGCACGTTGAAACAAGCGGCATCAGGACCGATATGCCTGTTGTAAT
>JAZSPX010000013.1:0-5122 GCA_045537675.1 Candidatus Faeciplasma sp.
GCTGGGACTCTGAAGAAGCTCTTCAGGTTAAGTTTGAACTCAATTCTTTGGGTGGCAACAAGTATGAAGCTGAAGTAAGCCTTGATGTTCTTCTTTCTAATCTCGAAGCTCTTGGAAAGACTGTTGACGATATTAGAAACCTCGGTGTTCAGGTTTGGTCATCTAATTTCGTTCTTTACAAAGTTTGGGTCGAAGCTCCCTATGTACCCGAAATCGAAATTCCCGATGAACAGGTTTACAAGGTAATTGAAGATCAGATTGGTACTCTCACTAACGTAAGCGGCGACCAGCAGGTAATGCCTATTGGCGACACTGTTAACACCGGTGAAACTGTTGTTCTTCGCTTCACTGGTACTTCCGATGGTCCTTTCCGTTACTGGCTCAGCCAGGGCACATGGACCTCTAAGTCCGCTATCACCACCGTTGACCAGACTGAATTCGACATGCTCGTAGAAGTTACTGCTACTGCTGACGGTGCTAACGAAGTTCAGTTCAAGGGCCCTGCTGGCGGTTCTTTGAACAACCTCACTCTTACTTATGTTGGCGTATTCTACGGCACAATGACTGAATACGAAGAAGCATTCGCAGCTAAGAAGGCTGAACTTATCGAAGAAGCTTTGAAGGCTCAGGGCGCTGGCAAGTACACCGGCTACCTCTCCACCGGCGATGACTACCACATGGTTATCATCAACAACGCTGTAATCACCACTCCTCACGAATACGACGATGCTAACATCTGCGTATACTGCGGCCATGTTGGTACTGCAGACGACGAAATCATCATCGAAGTTACTGATCCCGTTGAATCCACTACTGATGAAGAAGAGGATGTAACTGTTGACGTTGAAGAACCCGTTGAAGACGAAGAACCCGCTGTAGAAGAAAACCCCAAGACAGGTCTTGCTCTTGCAATCGTTCCCATGATCGTTGCAGCTGCAGCAGTAGTTATCTCCAAGAGATAATTTAAACTCTTAAACAAAATTAAAGCCTCCCTTTTGGGGAGGCTTTTTTTGCGCTCAGTTCCCCAAATTACCCTAATAAATATCTTCGTTAGATATTAAATGCCTTTGACATTACAGCCAAAACGTGGTACAATAAGGAAAATATTAAAATTTGAAAGGATTTGATATTATGTCAGAAAAGATTTGGGCACGTTCAGAAGTCCCTGTCGAATTTACTTGGAAGCTTGAAGATTTATACGCTTCAGATGACGCTTGGCTTGAAGATTTAGCCGCTTTGCAGAAAACTGTCGAGGAATTGGCACCCGCTTACAAAGGCAAGCTTGCCGATAGCGCTGAAACCCTTCTTAGCTACTTCCAAAAGCAGGACGAGCTTGATTTAATGCTTTCAAAACTTGCCAACTATGCAATGCGTAAGTCCGACCAGGATTCTACCGTTGCAAAATATCAGGACTTTGTTGGCAAGGTAATGAACTTCTTTGTCAACATCAATTCGCTTTTTGCTTACGCCACACCCGAGCTTATTGCGATGGAGGAAGAAACCTTAACAAAGTTCTATGAAGAAAAGCCCGAGCTTAAGCTTTATAAGCTTGTACTTGACAGAATTCGCCGCGATAAGGAACATATCCTCTCTGAAAAGGAAGAGGCAATCATGGCGGCAGCCGGCCAGCTTAAAAACGCACCCGATAATATCTATGGCATGTTTGAAAATGCCGACATCAAGTTCCCCAACGCCACCGATTCAACCGGCAAGGAATACCCCTTGACAAACGGCAGCTATATTCCTTTGGTACAGTCCGAGGATAGGGAACTCCGCAAATCTGCGTTTAACAACCTATATCACACTTTCGAGCAATTCAAGAACACCCTTGCAGCATTATATGATGCAGAAGTAAAGGGAAGAATCTTTACAGCTAAAATGAGAAAGTACCCCTCCACCTTAGAGGCTGCTCTTTCCAGAAACGAGGTTCCCGTATCCGTTTACAAGAACCTTATCAATGCCGTTCATGACAACATGCACTATATGCACAAGTACATGAAGCTCAGAAAGAAGCTTATGGGTGTTGACGAGCTTCACATGTACGACATATATACCTCCATCGTACCCGAGGCTGACGTTAAGGTAACCTATGACGAAGCTAAAGCCAACACCTTGGCTGCAACCGCCGTTTTGGGCGAGGAATATCAGTCCATTCTTAAAGAAGGCTTTGAAAACCGTTGGGTAGACGTTTATGAAAACACAGGCAAGCGCTCGGGCGCATATTCCGCAGGCGCAAGACCTCACCCCTATGTTTTAATGAACTTCAAGGATACTTTAGACAGCGAATTCACCCTTGCTCACGAAATGGGACACTCGCTCCATTCCTACCTCTCGCAGAAGTATCAGCCCGTCTGCTACAGCGACTACGTAATCTTTGTTGCCGAGGTTGCTTCCACCTGTAACGAAGCCCTCCTCATGCAATACCTCCTTGGCAAAACAACCGACAAGAAGCAAAGAGCATATCTCATCAACTACTTCTTAGAGCAGTTCAGAACCACACTCTATCGTCAGACAATGTTTGCCGAGTTTGAAATGCTTACAAACGAAATGGCTGAAAGAGGGGAGAGCCTTACTGCTGACGCCTTGTGCGAGCTTTATCACAAGCTTAACGCCGAGTATTACGGTGACGACGTCGTTATCGACCGTGAAATCGACTTCGAGTGGGAAAGAATTCCTCACTTCTACTATAACTTCTACGTATTCCAGTATGCTACCGGCTTCTCTGCCGCAATCGCACTCTCTCAGAAGATTCTTGAAGAAGGCGAAAGCGCAGTTAAGGACTACATCAAGTTCCTTTCGGGCGGTTGCCACACCGATCCTATCTCGCTGCTTAAAATTGCAGGCGTAGATATGAACTCGCCCGAGCCTGTTGCAAACGCACTCAAGCTCTTCGGCGAACTCATCGACGAAATGGACGAACTTTTGGCTGAATAATTGTTTTGTGCGCCCTCTGCTTTTGCAGGGGGCGTTTTCTTTCGCAAAACCGAAATATTTCAAACTTTCTGCGCAAACCCACGGGTCCCCTCCGGCACGCGCTTCGCGCACGCCGGCCTCCGCCCCGTTGACAATATTTCTTCTAAGTGTTAGAATATATAAGGATTTTAAACATAAAATCTTTATATCTCTTCATTCAGGAGGACTTGTTATGAAATATTATATTGGCATAGATTTAGGCGGCACAAACATCGTTGCAGGTGTCGTTAACGAAAAATATGAAATCATCTCAAAGGCTAAAACCCCCACAAACCGCCCCCGCTCGGCAAAAGAAATCTGCCTTGATATGGCTAAAATGGCGCTCGAGGCTGTCGAAAAAGCAGGCTTGAAGCTTTCCGATATCGAGTCTGTCGGTGTCGGTGCTCCCGGATCTGTCAATTCCGACACAGGCGTTATCAGCTATTCAAATAATCTCGATTTCCACGATGCACCCGTTGCCGACTATATCCGCGAGGTAATTGACCTGCCTGTTTACGTCGAAAACGACGCTAACGCCGCAGCCTACGGCGAATTTGTTGCAGGCTCGGCAAAGGGCACAAAAGACGCTGTCTGCATCACTCTTGGCACAGGTGTCGGCGGTGGTATCATCATCGGCGGCAAAATCTATTCCGGCTTTAACTATGCCGGCGCCGAAATCGGCCACACAGTTATCGAGGTTGACGGCCCTCAGTGCTCCTGCGGCAGAAAAGGCTGTTTCGAGGTTTATTCTTCTGCAACAGGCTTAATCAGAATGACCAAGGAAGCGCTCGACGCTAACCCCAATTCGAAAATGCACGAAATGATGGACGGCGACCATGTTTCGGGCAGACTTGCCTTCAATGCAATGCGTGCAGGGGACGAAGCCGCAAAGGGCGTTGTCGATAAATATATCAAATACTTAGCGGCAGGCATCGCCAACACGATCAACATCTTCCAGCCCGAGGTTTTGTGCATCGGCGGCGGCGTATGTAACGAGGGTGACGCACTTTTAATCCCTCTTAAAGAACTTATTTCCAAGGAAATATATGCCCACGCAGGCAAGAATTCCGAAATAGTAATAGCATCGCTTGGCAACGATGCGGGCATCATCGGTGCTGCATTCTTGGGGTTGCAGAAGTAATGAAGCTATTGATTAAACAGCGTGTGTTCGCATGGAGCGACACCTATGACGTATATGACGAATTCGGCGAGCCGAAATATTTCGTAAAGGCAGAGGTCTTTTCATTCGGCCACGTTTTGCACATTTATAGCCACGCCACAGGCGAGGAAGTCGGCGAGATCCGCGAAAAGCTCTTTAAATTCCTCCCAACAGCCCAAATTACCGTGAGAGGGGAAGTACTTGGCACAATCAAAAAAGAATTTACCTTCTTCGTGCCCAAATTCACAATTGACTATAACGGCTGGCAGGTCGAGGGTGACTTCCTCGGCTGGGAATACAGCGTCAGAAGCTCTGTCGGTACAGTTGCCTCAATTTCCAAGGTGCTTTTCACCTTTGGAGATACATATGAAATAAGCATCTATGACCCCAAAGACGAGCTTGATGCTTTGATGACCGTTATCACCATCGACATGATTAACTGTTCTCATAATGATTAGAAGGGGAGAGTAGCATGAGAATTTTATGTGTTGACTACGGCGATGCCAGAACAGGCCTTGCCCATTGCGATAAATACGAATCCATTGCCTCGCCCACAGGCACAATTTTTGAATGGAATGCGCAAAAGTGCCTTGAAAAAGTTGCCGCCAAAGCCAAAGAGCTCGAAAGCGAGCTTATCGTTGTCGGCTTACCCGTTAATATGGACGGCTCGCAGGGTGAACGTGCGCAGAAATGCCGCGATTTTGCCGACAAGCTTCATGCCTTAACAGGCATCGAAACCGTTTTGTGGGACGAGCGTGTAACCACAATGCAGGCAATAAACATTCTGAACGAAACTAATGTCAGGGGCAAAAAGCGTAAAGAGGTCATCGACACCGTTGCCGCAACCCTTATCTTAGAATCGTATATGCAATACCGCAAGAAAAAGGGACTTATATAAAAAATTCCCGACATTCACCACGAATGTCGGGTTATTTTATGCCATAGCGGCCCCGCCGCCACAGCAAAAACCTCACAAAAACTCCGCCTTGCCGTCGCATGGAACATAAAACC
>JAZSPX010000125.1:0-3833 GCA_045537675.1 Candidatus Faeciplasma sp.
AGGTTTTCACAGCAATATACCGCTGTTTTCGAGGCTCCGCCGTTTCCAAGCACCATAACCTTTCTGCCCGTTATTTCAATTCCCGACTTTTTAACCATTGCCAAAAAGCCGTCCTTGTCGGTGTTATAGCCGCAAAGTTTGCCGTTTCGGTTAACGATTGTGTTCACGGCACCGATCGCTTTGGCCTCGGGTGAGATTTCATCTAAAAAAGGCATGACCGCCTGCTTATAGGGTATGGTTACGTTCACGCCGCCCAAATCGGGCTGGCGCAAAAAGCCTTCAAGCTCACACTCTTTAAGCTCATAAAGCTTATAGTCCATATTGCCCAAAGCGTTGTGAATGGGCACCGATAAGCTGTGCGAAAGCTTCTCGCCCAACAGGCCATAGATTTTAGACATGGTGTTCACCTCTGATTGATAATATGGGCGACCTTTGCGGCCGCCCGATGCTATATATTTATGAGGTCAGATGGTGTTGCGCAACACTATCTGAACGGCAGGAACCGAAAAATCTTGGTTTCGCCAACGGCGAAATTGCGGAGTTTCGCTCCGCAAAGAGATTTTTCCATAGTTAACACGAGCGATAGCGAGTGTTCACTATTAAACTTCTAAGTAGTTCCCCAAGAACACAAATCTCTCCGAGCCTTGCTCGATGCTTTCAAGCATAGAAACCACCTTGGGGTCTAAAACGCTTGCCTGCATCTCGAAGAAGAACATGAACTCGAAGTCGTGTCCCACGATCGGGCAGGATTCGAGCTTGATAAGGTTGACCTCGAACGCTGCAAGCTTTGAAAGAATGTCATAGAGTGCGCCAGGCTTATGCTCGCACGCCAAAATAAGACCAATGTGGTTTGCACCGGGGTAAAGCTCGGCGTCCTTTGCGATGCATACGAAGCGGGTGTAGTTGTTGTCCGAATCCATGATGTTTTCATCAAGTGCTGTTAAACCGTAAATATCTGCTGCATTGTGCGAAGCGATTGCCGCAACCGAGTTATCCTCACATTCCGAAACAAACTTTGCAGCCATTGCAGTGTTGTCAACCGAGATAACCTGCACCTTGTCGCCCAATGCCTTTAAGAACTTTGAGCACTGGCCCAAAGCCTGGTCGTGGGAGTAAATCTTCTTAATGTCGGCAAGCTTGGCGCCCGGCTTAACCAAAAGTTCGTGACGGATGCAAAGGCGTTCGCTTCTTACGATCTTAACGTTCTTTTTCAAAAGGAGGTCGTATGTAGCACGAACCGAACCGTTTGATGAATTTTCAATAGGTAAAATGCCAAACTGGCAAAGACCGTTTTCAACAGCGTCAAAAACAGCTTCAAAGGTCTTTAAGAACACAAGGTTTCCGCGGGGGAACATTCTGTCTGCTGCCATTGCGGCATATGCCCCCTCGACTCCCTGGCAGGCAATAACGCCGTTCTGGGGGAAGGATTCTTTAACGTTTTCCTTTGCCTTTTCAACTTCGGCTCTAACGCCGCCGTTTTCGGGCATAAGGGTAGACTGATAAGCACGGCTGAGCTCGAAAATAGTCGAATAGAAACGGTGAGCATAAATCTCCATATCCTCGCCGGCGGTTTCCATAACGTTCTTTAAAATCTCGCGCTCACGGGTCTTGTTTAAGATAGGGAGATTATTTTCCTTCTTATACTGTGCAACCTCGTTTGCAATGTTCATTCTTTCAATGAAAAGAGGCAAAAGCTTTTCGTCAATTTCGTCAATTCTGTTTCTTAATTCTTTCAATTCCATGGTTTAACCCTCCATAATAATGTCAAGAAGCGTAAGCGCTGTTACTGCTTCGATAACGGGTACGGCTCTTACTGCAACGCATGGGTCGTGCCTGCCTTTAATTTCTAACGAAACGGTTTCGCCCGTTTCGGTGTTAACTGTTGTTTGTTTTTTGCCAATCGAGGGGGTGGGCTTCATCGCCGCCCTTAAAACAATCGGCATGCCGTTTGTTATGCCGCCCAGAATTCCGCCGCAGTTGTTGGTTTTGGTAACAATTTTGCCACCTTCAACCATAAACTCATCGTTGTTTTCCGAGCCTTTAAGTGCCGAGCTTTTAAATCCCAGCCCGAATTCTACGCCCTTTACCGCAGGCACCGCAAAAAGGTTATATGCAAGGCGGTTTTCAATGCCGTCAAACATCGGCTCGCCCAAACCTGCAGGCACGCCAATGGCACAGCACTCGATAACTCCGCCGACCGAATCAAGCTCTTCACGGGCAAGCTCTATCTCTTTGACCATCAAATCAAGCGCCTTATCGTTAATTACGGGAAGCTCTTTTTTAAACAAAGCGTCAAAGTCCTCTTTAGTCGGCATCATGGGGAAGCTGTCGTCTTGTGCCATGCCAACGCTTTTAAGGTGTGCGCCGACGTAAATGCCCTTTTGCGCCAGAATCTGCTTGGCAATGCCGCCTGCAATGCAGATGGGCGCTGTAAGTCTGCCCGAAAAATGACCGCTGCCTCTCATATCGGCGAAGCCGCCATATTTGATTGCCGCAGTAAAATCAGCGTGAGAGGGACGTGGGGTATCTTTAAATTTATAATCGCCCGAGCGAGTATTCAAGTTCTCAATCATTGCACAGACAGGGAAGCCTGTTGTGACCCCGTTGAAAACACCCGAAATAAATCGGGGTATATCATCTTCTTTCCTTGGGGTGGCAAGCCTGCCGCCGGGGGCACGCCTTTTCATAAAAGCGCCCAGCTCGTCAAAGTCGATTTTAATGCCTGCGGGCAAACCGTCGATAACGACACCCACAGCTTCGCCGTGGGATTCGCCGAATATCTGAATTTTCAGTTTTCTTCCTGTCTGTGATGACATATCATTGCTCCTTATGTTTACAACGGTTGGTCCATCGGGCGCCGAGTGGCGCAGGCGCGGCAGCTGCCGTGCCAAGCCGTGGGCGCCTCCACCCTTCGGTTCCTCGCCTTTCAGGCGGCAACCTTCGGACGTCGGCTTTTTTGCACAACCGAGTGTCTATTCAAACCTTAAAACTCCGCCAAGCTTAACGTAATCCTCAAAAAACTTGGGGTATGATTTATTAACTGCCTCTGCCCCCAGAACGGTGGTTTCGCCCTTGCAGATTGCCGCCGCAATCGCCGCCGCCATAACAATTCGGTGGTCGTTGCAGCCGTCTACCACGCCGCCTGTAAGCATAGCGGGATAGACCATCAGCCCGTCGGGCAAAACGTCTGCTCTGCCGCCCAGCGAGGTTATCATTTCGGCAACCGTTTGCAAGCGGTCGCTTTCTTTAAGCCTAAGGCGCTTGGCACCGTAAAACTCGGTTGCGCCCGTGGCCTGCGTTGCCGCAACTGCCAAAATCGGCAAAAGGTCGGGGGTGTCGCTCAAATCTATTCTTTTGGCGCAAAGTGCGCTTTTTTGCGAGGAAACACAGCCGTTTTCAATGTTCACCTTTGCGCCCATACTTTCAAGCATTTTAATAACCTTTTTGTCGCCCTGCACTGAATCGGGTCTAAGTCCCGTAACGGCGGTTTCTTCGTTAATGACGCCGCTTATGATGAAAAATGCCGCACTCGACCAGTCGCCGTCTGCCAAAACCCGTTTTGGTGAGGTTAAACGCTCAACGCCCTCAACTTCATATCCGTTATCTGTTTCACAAGCCCTGCCGCCGAACAGCTCAAGCGTCGAAAGCGTCATTTTAACGTAAGAGGCTGATTCTAAAGGCGAGGATAAAATAATTTCGCTCTTGCCCTTTGTAACAGCCAGCGCCATCAGCAAGCCGGAAACGTATTGCGAACTGACGTTGCCGGGCAGGGTATATCTGCCTGCTTTAAGCCTGCCGCTGATCGTAAGCGGGAGCTTGTCGGAGGAGAATCC
>JAZSPX010000239.1:0-9706 GCA_045537675.1 Candidatus Faeciplasma sp.
AGGCACACCTGCCCGTGTTCATCGCAGAAGCATTAACTTCGACAAGCTTGAGCGTCAGGACGGCGACGAAAAAATCGTCCCCTTCTCTTATGAGACAAAGGGCGAGCTAAAAAACACCGTTTCCTGCTACATCAGCTATACTAACGAGCGTACCCACAAGGTGATTCTTGATAACTTGCATCGCTCGCCGCTATATTCGGGCAGAATTGAGGGTATCGGCCCACGCTACTGCCCCTCGATCGAAGATAAGATAGTTCGTTTTTCCGATAAGCCGCGCCACCAGCTTTTTATTGAGCCGATGGGCACAGACACCGACGAGTTCTATTTACAGGGCATGTCCTCAAGCCTGCCGGAGGAAGTTCAGCTTGAATTTTTAAGAACTATCGAGGGTTTGGAAAACGTTGAGATAATGCGAAACGCTTATGCGATTGAATATGACTGCTGCGACTCGACCGAGCTGTTACCTACACTTGAATTCAAAAAGATTTCTGGTCTTTACGGCGCAGGTCAGTTCAACGGCACCTCGGGCTATGAGGAAGCCGCCGCACAGGGCTTGATTGCAGGCATAAACGCCGCAAACAAAATTCTGGGCAAAAAGCCCTTTGTTTTGGACAGAGCCTCGTCCTATATCGGAACACTTATCGACGACCTTGTCACCAAGGGAGTTATGGACCCCTACCGCATGATGACGTCACGAAGCGAATACAGGCTTCTTTTGCGAGAGGATAATGCCGACGAGCGTTTGACCCCTTACGGCTACGAGCTTGGACTTATTTCGAAAGAAAGATATGACAGACTGTTAACCAAACTGTCAGAAATTGAAGCCGAGGTTGAAAGACTTGAGCACTTCAACATCGGCCCCTCAAAAGAGCTTTCGGATTACCTTGTTTCATGTGGAACAGAGCCGATAACAAACGGCTCGACTTTGGCAAAGCTTTTAAAGCGCCCGCAGGTGACCTATGAGGGCTTAAAGGTCGTTGACCCTATGCGCCCGACCCTCAGCGAAGAAGTGAAAGAACAGGTCGAGCTTAGAATTAAGTATGAGGGCTACATCAGCATTCAGCTTGAACAGGTTGAAGCAATGAGAAAGTTAGAGGCTAAGGCATTGCCCGACGACGTTGACTATAAATCTATTCGCGGCTTAAGATTAGAAGCTCAGGAAAAGCTTAATAAAATAAGACCCCTTAGCATCGGCCAGGCTTCAAGAATTTCGGGCGTAAACCCTGCCGACGTTTCGGTGCTTTTGATCTGGCTCGAGCAGGAAAAGAGAAAAGGCGGTGACGCAAAGTGAATCTGATTTCGTTTGAGGAGCTTAAAACCCTGTTCGAGGGGGCTTCGCTTGGTGTTACCAACGGGCAATATGACAAATTTGCACGCTATGCCGACTTGCTGGTTGAATGGAACGAAAAAATAAACCTCACCGCAATTACCGACCCCGAGGGGATTGCTGTTAAGCACTTTTTAGACAGTGTTTTGCCGCTGACTATGTTTGATATTCCCGAAAACGCAACGGTTATCGACGTTGGCACAGGTGCAGGCTTCCCGGGTATTCCCATGAAGATAATGCGTCAGGACTTAAACCTCACCCTAATGGACAGCCTTAACAAGCGTGTTAACTTTTTAAGCGAGGTTTGTCAAAGTATCGGCATTACTGCCGACTGCACCCACGAGCGTGCCGAAGATTCGGGCGCAGGCGTTAAGCGCGAGAAGTTTGACCTAGCAACTGCCCGTGCCGTTGCAAGACTTTCGGTGCTGGCAGAATATTGCCTGCCTTTTGTTAAGGTGGGCGGCGCATTTGTTGCCTTAAAGGGCACAGATTGCGCTGACGAGATCAAAGAAGCCTATACCGCAATTAAAACCCTTGGCGGAAAGACTGAGAAAGTCATCGAATATAGCCTGCCCACAGGGGATAAGCGCACTTTGGTCGTAATTCGCAAAATTGCGCCCACGCCCAAAGCCTACCCCAGACCGAAGGGCAAGATGAACAAGAAGCCTCTTTAAAAAAGTTTTTGCAAAAACACTCATTTCCCAACAGAATATTTTAACGAATGCCGCCGAATTTGTGCGGCATTTTTTTATTTAAGGGGTAAGAGGGTGAAGCGTGGCGGTATATTTGTGTGGAAATATATGTAAATACATGGTAACATTAAGGAAAATAAAGGAAGTTTAGAAAGGAATTACGAAGATGGTACCTGTATTTACTGCGAAAAAAGAGAAAATTGTCGGCAAAGTGCTTGATATACCCATTGAAATGATTGCGCCAAACCCCTATCAGCCAAGAAAAGAATTCGAGCGAAACGACTTGCTTACCCTTGCGGCAAGCATTAAGGCAGATGGCATTCTGCAACCGTTAACCGTAAGAAAAATGGGCGCAGGTTACGAGCTTATTGCCGGTGAGCGGCGCTTGCGTGCGGCACTTCTTGCAGGGCTTGAAACTGTGCCCTGCATTGTTAACGAGGTGACGGACAGAAACTCGGCGTTGTTATCGCTGGTAGAAAATATACAGCGGCAGGACTTGGGCTTTTTTGAAGAAGCAACGGCTATTGCACGCCTTATCGAGCTTTATGGTATGACGCAGGAGGATGCGGCTTTTCGGCTTGGCTATGCACAGTCGACGTTGGCGAATAAGCTAAGGCTGTTGAAGTTATCCCTCGACGAAAGGCGGCTTATTGCCGAGGGCGGTTTGACCGAGCGCCATGCCCGTGCCTTTTTGCGCCTTGAAAACAGCGAGCAAAGAGCGGAAGCCATTAACCAGACGGTTAGGCAGAAGTTGAACGTTGAAAAAACCGAGCGGCTGATTGACTCGATGATTGAAAAAGAACGGTACAGAAGAAACATCCGCAAAGGCTCGGTGATTTTTAAAGATCTGCGGTTGTTTATGAACACCGTGAACAAGGCGGTCGAAACCATGCAGATTGCAGGTGTGGACGTGAACGTGGACAAGCAACAGTCGGAGGATTGGCTGGATTATCACATCAGGATACCGCTGAACAAAAGCGGCGAATAAACCTTGAAAACCGCTGCTTTTCAGAAAATGCTGCCCGCGCCGGGCGCCCGCGGCTGCTCCTTGCGGAGCAGCCTGCCCCAATGTTTCACGTGAAACATTGGGGCGCCGAACTTTGTTCGGCAAACGGGCGCCTGCTCAGCACGTTTGCCTGCGAAACCGAGGATCGTGACCCCGAAGTCGTTTTTTGACAGCAAGCTCGCCGTGCGAACTTGCTTTTTGTTTCACGTGGAACAAATAGCCAAGTTTCACTTTGCCCAACTTGCTATAAAAAATGCATCCCGGCGTGAATCGCCTCGCGCTGAAGCAACGGCATTTTCCGAAACCAGGGTAAAATAGCAGTTAGTTAAACTTTTAATAAAAAAACAGTTGCAAAGCCTTTAAATTGTGTTATACTTAGAAGTAACAAATGTTTAAAGGAGGGGGAAAATGGGCAAGATAATCGCCGTATCCAACCAAAAGGGCGGCGTTGGTAAATCGACCTCGGTTGTAAACCTGGCGGCGGCTTTGGGCGGCAAGGGCAAAAAAGTGCTTGTTGTAGACATTGACGCACAGGGCAACACAACCACAGGCTTCGGAGTGAGAAAAAGAGCTATTGTCAACACCGTTTACGAGGTTATAATCGGTGCATGCCGAACCGCAGACGCTATTGTGCCCACAGCTTACAAGGGCGTTTCGCTCATATCCTCGGCGCAAAAGCTTGCAGGTGCCGAAATTGAGCTTGCAGGGCTTGATAACCGATTAATGCGCCTTAAAATGCAGCTTTTAACGATAAAAGACGATTTTGACTATATTTTAATAGACTGTCCGCCGTCGCTTAGCTTAATAACGCTTAATGCGCTGACCGCCTGCGACTCGGTATTAATACCCATTCAGTGCGAGTTCTACTCGCTTGAAGGGCTTGTTCAGTTAATGGACACAATTAAAAGAATTAAAGACGGATATAACCCGAATATGTATGTCGAGGGAATTCTGTTTACGATGTATATGGCACGTTATAACTTAACGGCACAGGTCGTGGCAGAGGTTAAAAAATACTTCCCCAACGACATTTATAACACAGTAATACCCCGTAACGTTGCGCTTTCTGAGGCACCAAGCCACGGCAAGCCGATCATGTATTACGACAGAAGCTCTAAGGGCGCCGAGGCTTATGAAAAGTTCTGCGTTGAATTTTTAGAGCGCAACCGCAAAAAATCAAGAAAAAAGAGTTAAAAATTTCGAAAGAAGGTTAATATGGCAAGAGTAAAAGGGCTCGGAATGGGCATGGACGCTCTTTTTTCCGAGAATGAAACCAAAGGGACACAGCCGCAGACCTTAAGGATTACGGAAATATTCCCGAACAAGGCACAGCCTCGAACCGATTTTGACGATGAAGCCATTTCGGCACTTGCCGATTCGATTAAACAGCACGGCGTTTTACAGCCTTTGCTTGTTCGGCCGATGGCTTCGGGTGGATATCAGATCGTGGCAGGCGAGCGACGCTGGCGTGCAAGCCGCATGGCAGGCCTTAGCGAAGTGCCTGTTTATATTAAAGAGCTTGACGACAAACAGACGATGGAGCTGGCATTGGTTGAAAACCTGCAGCGAGAGAACTTAAACCCTGTTGAAGAAGCTTTGGGCTACCGCGAGCTTATGCAGACTTATGGCTACACCCAGGAACAGGTTGCAAAGATCGTGGGACGATCTCGTCCGGCAGTGGCGAATTCACTTAGAATTTTGAATTTGGACGAAGCAACCTTAAAGCTTGTGCGTGACGGCGACGTTTCGGCAGGGCATGCAAAGGTTCTGGCAGGAATTGAGGACAGAGCGCTTCGTGCAGACTTGGCACTTAAGGTTAAGCGCGATATGCTTACTGTGAGAAACCTTGAAGAGTTGGCAAAAGCGGCCTCGAAACCGAAAAAAGAGAAGCAACCCCCGAAAAAAGAGGTTTATTTTAAAGAAGTTGAGCTTTCGCTGGCACAAACGCTGGGCAGAAAAGTCAACGTTAACGGCAAAAACGGCAAGGGCAAGCTTGAGATCGAGTTTTACTCGGATGACGACCTTGCAGCCATCGCAAGAGCCTTGGAAGGCTTGAACAATAACTAAAACTGTGAATACAGCCGCAGCTGAGCGACGGGCGAAGCCCGATATATTTCAGCCTTCGGCTGAAATATATCGCCGCGCGCCGCAGGCGCGCGAGCGCCGTTTTGCCAAAGGCAAAACGGGCGGGGCTTCGCCCCCGCACATTGAATGAAAGGGACGTAGAATTATATGTTAGACATCAAATTTGTAAGGGAAAACCCCGACTTAGTTAAAGAAAACATCAAAAACAAGTTTCAGGACGCAAAGGTTGCCTTGGTAGACGAGGTTATCGAGCTTGATAAGCAAAACCGCGCCGCTATTACCGAGGCTGACCAGTTAAGAGCTGACAGAAACCGTCTTTCCAAGATGATTGGCGGATTTATGGCTAAGGGCGAAAAAGACAAGGCTGAAGAAACTAAAAAGCTTGTTGCCGAGCAGGCACAGCGCTTGGCCGAGCTTGAAAAGCTTGAAGCAGAGCTTCAGGAAAGAATTAAGACTATAATGTACACAATCCCCAACATTATCGACCCCAGCGTGCCGATTGGCAAGGATGACTCGGAAAATGTTGAGGTTCAGCGTTATGGCGAGCCTTTTGTGCCCGAATTCGACATTCCTTACCACACCGATATTATGGAGAAACTCAACGGCATCGACCTTGACAGTGCAAGAAGAGTTGCAGGCAACGGCTTCTACTACCTCATGGGTGATATTGCAAGACTTCACTCGGCTGTTATTTCCTATGCCCGTGACTTCATGATCGACCGCGGATTTACCTATTGCATCCCTCCTTACATGATCAGAAGCAACGTTGTAACCGGCGTTATGAGCTTTGCCGAAATGGACGCTATGATGTATAAGATCGAGGGCGAGGACCTTTACCTCATCGGTACTTCGGAACACTCGATGATTGGCAAGTTTATCGACCAGATCGTGCCCGAGGCACAACTGCCCATCACATTAACCAGCTATTCGCCTTGCTTCAGAAAAGAAAAGGGCGCACACGGCTTGGAAGAACGCGGCGTTTACAGAATTCACCAGTTTGAAAAGCAGGAAATGATCGTAGTCTGCAAGCCGGAAGATAGCATGATTTGGTTTGATAAATTATGGCAGAACACCGTTGATTTGTTCCGCTCGCTCGATATTCCTGTTAGAACACTTGAATGCTGCTCGGGCGACTTGGCAGATTTGAAGGTTAAATCGGTTGACGTTGAAGCTTGGAGCCCCAGACAGAAGAAGTACTTCGAGGTTGGTTCTTGCTCGAACCTTGGCGACGCACAGGCAAGACGCTTGAAGATCAGAGTAAACGGCGAAAACGGCAAATATTTGGCTCACACACTTAACAACACCGTTGTTGCACCCCCCAGAATGCTCATCGCCTTCTTAGAAAACAACCTTAACGAAGACGGCACAGTAAGAATCCCTGAGGCATTAAGACCTTACATGGGAAATAAAGAGGTTATCGGTTAATCACAAAACCAAATCAGCGGACATATGCGCAAAAGCCCTTAATTCGGCGCTTTTCGTAAGAAAATCAGTGAATTACATTCACTGAAGCCGAATTTAAAGCGATTGAGACAAAAGAAAGGGTAAATCAAACTTTGGCAATCGCTTGGATATGGGTGGCAAGGCTATTATCGGTTAATCACAAAACCAAATCAGCGGACATATGCGCAAAAGCGAGGCGTGGGACGGCGCGCGCCGAGGGCGCAGTGGCGTTTCGTGCCGAGCGCACCGAGCGCCTCCACCTTTCGGCTCCTCGCCCTTTGGGCGGCAGCCTTCAGACGTCGGCGCAACACACATTTACTTTGGTTCAAAAAACAACAATATATAACGACAGGAGGAACACTATGTTAACACTTAAACAGGCTTACAAAGACTACTTCGACGTTGGTGCGGCTGTTGCTGCTTACTGGCTTGAAGAAGGTGCCGAGACCATCAAGGCTCATTTCGATTCGATTACGGCCGAAAACGAAATGAAGTACATGGGTCTTCACAAGCACAACTATGAACGCCCCCCGTTCAGACACGGCATGAAGTGGGAGGATATTAAATGGCCCGAAATTAAGGACAGGGAAGAGTATGTCCACCCGAACACCGTGCTTGACACCGCCCCTGCCGACAAGCTTTATAACTTTGCGATTGATAACGGCCTTAAGATAAGAGGTCACTGCCTTTCGTGGCACGGCTCTTACCCCGTTGGCATGTTTGAACAGCTTAGCGCAGACGAGCTTATGGCAAACACTATCGAGCATTATAAGTTTGTTGCAAAGCACTTCCCCAAGGTTTCTTGTTGGGACGCTGTAAACGAAGCCTGCGACGACAAGAACGGCCTTTACCTTCGTGAAACAGTTTATAAAAAGAAGTTTGGCGAGGATTACCTCTTTACACTCTACGGTCTGGCAAGAGAATATCTGCCCGGCATTCCTTTGGTGTGCAACGATTACAACGAATGGGTGCCCCACAAGCACGAAAGCATTATCAAGCTTGTTTCCTCGCTTAAAGAAAGAGGTTTGGTTGACGTTATCGGCTGTCAGTGCCACATCAGCGCACACATGACCGACGAAGAATTCGACCAGATCAAGCGTTGCTATGAAAACTATGCTAAACTGGGCCTTAAGATCCACGTTACCGAAATGGACGTTAACTGCTTAAAGTGGCAGGATAACAGCATAGATCCTACCTCGCCCGAAACCTTGGCAAAGGTTGCCGACGTTTATGAGAAGATGTTTGCGCTCTTCCGTCAGTATAAGGGCGTAATTGAAAACGTAACCCTTTGGGGCGTTTCCGACAAGCATTCCTGGCTTAACCACTTCAAGAACAGAGAGGGAATTAAAAACAGTTGCCTTTTGTTCGACGAAAATTACCAGCCCAAGGAAGCTTTGCTTAGAATTACACAGTTTTAAACAAATTTGCCGTGCGGGTGTTGATATTTTTCGACCTGCACGGCGTATTTTATGTGTTGACTAACGCTTGATTTTATAGTAAAATAGATAAAATTATATTTTTTGAGGAGGACCAAAATGCTCGAAACTAATGCAGACATTAAATTTGGCAAAGAAGGCTTGACCTTCGACGATGTATTGCTCATTCCCGGCGAATCCGACGTTACCCCCAACATGGTAAGCTTAAAGACTACCTTGTGCAAGGGCATTGAGCTTAACGTACCGATCATGACCTCGGCAATGGATACTGTTACCGAATCGAAGATGGCTATTGCTATCGCACGCGAAGGCGGTCTTGGCATCATTCACAAGAACATGACCATTGAAAAGCAGGCTGACGAGGTTGACAGAGTAAAAAGATCGCAGAACGGAGTTATCGTTAATCCCTTCTATCTTACTGCTGACCACTTGGTAAGCGACGCTGACCAGCTTATGGCTAAGTATAAGATTTCGGGCGTTCCGATCGTTGATGACAACCACAAGCTTTGCGGCATTATCACAAACCGTGATATGAGATTTATCAGCGACTTCACAATGCGCATCGGCGACGTTATGACAAAGGACAACCTTGTTACCGCCCCCGTTGGCACAACCTTGGAAGAAGCACAGGAGACCCTCCGCAAATATAAGATTGAGAAGTTGCCTATTGTTGATGAAGAAGGCTATTTGAAGGGCCTTATCACCATTAAGGATATTGAAAAGGTTGAAAAGTACCCCAACTCGGCAGTTGACTCTCAGGGCAGACTTATCTGCGGCGCTGCTATCGGCGTTACTAACGACGTTTTGGACAGAGCTAAGGCTTTGGTTGACGCAGGCGTTGACGTTTTGGTACTCGACTCGGCTCACGGACATTCGAAGAACATTATTGAATGTGTTAAGAAGGTTAAGGCAGCATTCCCCGGCACACCTGTAATTGCAGGTAACGTTGCCACTGCCGAAGCTACCGAGGCTCTCATTTTGGCAGGTGCTGACTGTGTTAAGGTTGGTATCGGCCCCGGCTCCATCTGCACGACCCGTGTTGTTGCAGGCGTTGGTGTTCCTCAGTTAACAGCAGTTTACGACGCTGCAACCGTTGGCGCTAAGTACGGCATTCCCGTAATTGCAGACAGCGGCATTAAATATTCGGGTGACATTGTTAAGGCTTTGGCTGCCGGCGCTAATGTTGTAATGCTCGGCTCACTCTTGGCAGGCTGTGAAGAAGCACCCGGCGAAGTTGAAATCTATCAGGGCAGAAGCTTTAAGGTTTACAGAGGCATGGGCTCGTTGGGCGCAATGTCTGCAGGCTCTAAGGACAGATACTTCCAGACTGGCTCGAAGAAGCTTGTACCCGAAGGCGTTGAAGGCCGTGTACCTTACAAGGGAAGCTTGTCTGATACCGTATTCCAGCTTTGCGGCGGTATAAGAAGCGGTATGGGTTACTGTGGCTGTGAAACCATTGCAGATATGCACACCAAGGCTAAGTTCGTAAGAATTACAGGCGCAGGCTTGAAGGAGTCTCATCCCCACGATATCTACATCACCAAGGAAGCTCCTAACTACTCGACTCAGATCGACTAATAGAGAAATTAAGCACCCGCAGTTTTGTGGGTGCTTTTTTGTTCGCCAAGGCAGGTGCGTTGCAAGGCGGACAGAGTGCGGGGCGAAGCCCCGCCAAGCCGCCTGCCGGCGGCTTGGCCCCCGTGGGCGACAAGCGCCC
>JAZSPX010000141.1:0-3140 GCA_045537675.1 Candidatus Faeciplasma sp.
CGTCGCCGAACACTCCCCCAAAAGAATAGTGTATATCTCCTGTAACCCCGATACCCTCGCCCGTGACATAGTTATCCTGCGCGAGCTCGGGTACGACACAAAAGAGGTCACTCCTGTCGATATGTTTCCGGGGACGGGACACGTTGAGACGGTTGTTCTTTTAAGTAGGGAAAAGGCCGACGATTATGTCCGTATTTCGGTTCACAAAAAAGACCTGAAAACAGAAACGAACTGACCAATAATCTTGAATTTGTAGAATTTCTTGAGTAGAAGGTGGCGCAACAATAAATGAGAACTGTCGAGTATGGTAAAGGCAATGAAGATGTTATCATTTTACTTCATGGTGGCGGTTTGTCTTGGTGGAATTATAAAGAAGTGGCAGAAAGACTTGATAACCGTTTTCATATAGTTATGCCCATATTAAACGGTCATACAGGAAGCACCATTCCTTTTACTTCGATAGAAGACAATGCAAGAGAAATCATTTCATATATTGATGAAACTTTTGGAGGCCATGTTTTATTGATTGGCGGTCTGTCGCTTGGAGGACAGGTGCTTGTTGAAATACTTTCGCAGAGAAATAATATTTGCAAGTTTGCAATTATCGAAAGTGCTTTGGTTTTGCCCATGAAATTGACTGCGGCCATTATAAAACCGACTTATGATATGTGCTATCCGCTCATAAAAAAGATGTGGTTTGCTAAACTGCAATTCAAGGCATTGCACATCAAAACAGAACTTTTTGAGAACTACTATACGGATACCGTCGGCATTACAAAAGAAAATATGATTGCATTTTTGATGGCAAATTCCAATTACCGTGTTAAGGAGACACTTGCTGATTGCGAGGCTAAAGCACTTGTCTTGGTAGGTAGCAAGGAACCGTCCATTATGAAGAAATCCGCACAAAAGATTACCGATTGTTTACCGATGGCCAGGTTGGAAATTATGAAGAATTATTATCACGGAGATGTCAGCATCAATCATTCAGAACAATATGCAGAAAAACTATTACAGCTTATAAATATGTAAATTCCAACTTGTCGAACAGTTAAGGAGCAGAGGTTTAGACCTCTGCTCCTGTTGTTTTGCTCTGTAATTGCCCTGTGGCTCATTTTAAGCGGTCAGCGATATTGCAGACCTCCCGATTGGTAAATTAAATAATCGTGCGGTTTAACAGGTCTAAGGTGAGGGTGTTATATCCCACGATTCTTGTGTCCCAGCGGTCATGCTCGCCATCGCAGTTGGGATAGTTATCAATCCATTCGTAAACGGGGAAACTGAGGGTAATCAGATTGCCCTCTGCCTTAAAGCTTACTTCTTCATATACTTCTTTGCCGTCTTCGACAGGAGGCAATTTGCCCACAGCAATAAGTTCATCGTTAATGTCGTAGAACTCGACGCTGCCTTTTGCTTCTATTACGGCTATAACATCTTCTTTCTCAAAAAGAACGGTAGTTTTTGAAATATATCCCGAAGCTATTTGATACAGCTTCTTGTCGGTTTGGGCTTCGCTGTTAAACGTAATATCAATTTTTCTTGCCATCGTAAGCGTTTCCTTTCTGTTTTAGATTTAATTTTAGGCGGGTATTTATGATTGAGAGGGGTGTAGACCAAATAATTACAATTCAGATTTCCATTTGTATTCGCCGTCAACACGACCATTCCAAAAGGTGTTCAAGAACTTCAAGTTTTTCTTAGAATATCTGAACGATATGTAACCTTCTCGGCTTGAACGAACAAAGATTCCTTTGTTATCTGTAATCAGGCAAATGAATCTGCCGCCACTGTGATGAACAAAAGTTTCTACTCTTTCAATATCTGCAATTACAATCTCCTTTTCAAATCCGAACCAAAATCCCTTGCGTTTTATGCTGTCATCCTCAATCCAAATCCAATAGTTTGCTCGGTTGAATAAAAAGACTAAAAATATGCATATCAAATTTATGCCACTGATTATAAAGAAATATTCTGCAGTCGGTGTTTCACCATCCGGGAATATGAGAAAGAGAATTGTTAAGCATTCTATAATAATGAAAAATATAGTAAGCAAAAGTAATATATAGCCTAAAATGCAGTTAAAAATGCTTGTAGATATATGCTTTTTCATATTACAGCCTTTCTAAACTAATTACCGTTTCCACATGCGTAGTTCTTGGGAACATATCTGCGGGGCGGATATGGTTAAGAGTATAGCCGTTTTCGCAAAGATATTTGCAATCCCTTGCGGCGGTGGCAGGGTTGCATGAGATATATACGACCTTTCGGGGTGACATGCTGATAATCGCGTCTAAGGTATTATTATCACAGCCCTTGCGGGGCGGGTCGATGACGATAACGTCGGGCCTCTCCCCTCTTTTTGCAAGGGTTTGGGCAACTGTGCCAGCGTCACCGCAGATAAATTCGGCGTTGGTGACACCGTTGGCTTTTGCGTTTGCTTTTGCGTTTTCTATCGCCTGAGGGATTATTTCGACACCGATGAGCTTTTTGACTTTGTCGGCCATTGAAAGCCCGACTGTGCCTGCACCGCAGTAAAGGTCGAGCAGGGTTTCGTTGCCTTTTAAATCGGCATATTCTTTGGCGATGGCGTATACCCCCTCTGCCGCAGGGGTGTTGACCTGATAGAACGACTTTGAGGAAATGGAAATGACGTTGCCGCACATGGTATCGTTTATCGTGCCGCTGCCGATGAGGGTAATTTCCTCCTCGCCCAGAATGACGTTTGTATTTTTGGGGTTGACGTTTAAAATAACTGTTTTTATTTGAGGGAATTTGTTAACCAAACTCTCTGCCAAGGCGTTATATGCCGATGTTTTTTCGGTTACAACAAGGGTAAGCATAATTTCGCCGCTGTGGTGACCCATTCGAATGTAAACATGGCGCAAAAGACCTTTGCCGGTCTGTTCATCATAAGCCTTTAAGCCGTGGAGGTTATGGTAAGCCAGCACTTCATCGGCAATTTGGCAGAAGATCTTGGGTTGAATAAGGCAATCGTCGAACGGAATTACCCTGTGAGAACGCGGCGAGAAGAAACCGTATTTAGCCTCACCCTCGAAACTTGAGACGGGTAACTGCGCCTTGTTGCGGTATCTTAATTCATTTTGCGCAGGCAGAATTGGTTCGAGGGTTATATCAAACCC
>JAZSPX010000099.1:0-11521 GCA_045537675.1 Candidatus Faeciplasma sp.
CATTCTTCGCTGTCTGCCAAAACTGTTACCTTAGGGTCTTTTTTAATTTCACCGCCGGGCACCATCTTGTATTCATTTCCTGTAGTTTCATCAAGAGTAATCTCAATATTACCCATGGTAAATGTGTTAGTTACAGAATCCGTAGTATCAGTCAACCACGCTAATGTGCCACCAACAGCAATGCCGATTACCAGAACAAAAGCTGTCAAAATTGCAACAAGTTTCATCTTCTTATTCATAATCAAATCTTCCTTTCAAATTTATTTATATGTATTAATAATACACTGATCAAGGGTTAACGGGTGCGCCGAAAGTAGCAGTCCATGCTTCTGCCGCAGTTGCAAATCCGTCTGCCTGAACAGCATAAGCGGTTACAACTACATTTCCTGCTGCAGCTAAAGATACTTCGTCAGCATCGCCTGAAATGACAAAATGTGCAAAAACAGGAATGTCTTCATCAGCAATAGCGATTCTGTCATAGCAGTATACGTTGTTTTCTGTCGAAACAAGTGTCCAGCCCAAGTTAGTCATCTGGCTCAAAATAGTATCAGTACTATCCTCAACACCGTCAAGTCCGTTTTCAATCTTAACGAACAACCAGCAGCTTTCGCTGTCTGCATCAACGTGAATTATCGGGTCCTTGGTATAGGTCTTGCCGGGAATGAGCTTGTACTCGTTTGTCTTAACGCGTTCAGCAGGGGAAACGGGTACACCGTATTCATCAACCTTAGCTTCGTCGAGTGTAATTACTACCTTACCAACGGTAAAGGTATTGGTTACAGAGTCGTTTGATGTAAGGTAAGCCAAAGTGCCGAATACCGAGCCTACCACAAGCAAAAGTGCGCACAAGGTAACGAGTAATGCCTTGCACAAAGTTTTCATTTTCATCTTGTTTTCCTCCTAAATGTCATCTATCGGGAGCCTTGCGGCATTACCCCAAATCTTTTTCCCCGTCATCGGGGTCGGGCTGTTGCTTGTCCTCTTTCTTTTCGTCTTTAAAGAGGTCAGGCAGAAAGACCAGCACCAATAAAACTGCGCCTGCGGCAATTGCAACATACATGCCGGGAGGCTGTTGAATGTAGCTCGACAGATATCCGAGCTTAGGGATTGTAAACACAGGTGAACCGATAACGTTTTTATAGTGTACAAGCGTTGCGTCCTCTGCGTCGTTGGCGTCTCCCTTTGTCCTGAATCTTATTACCGAAGGGTCATCTTCGTCAGGCACGATTCCTGCAATTCGGTGTGTCGCAACTGTGTCTTCATTCAACATAAATGTAATAACGTCACCGTCTTTAAGCTCAAACGGGTCAACTTCTTTTACATAAATAAGAGAGCCGACAGGGTATTCAGGCTCCATCGAGCCCGAAAGTACAGTAAAGACCTTAAATCCCAAAAGCCTTACACCCACAAGTAAAAGCGCAAAAACAATAACAACTATTACGATCACGGTCGTTACAACATCCCAAACTTTCTTAACAGGCCGCGGAAATTGCACTTTATCAATCCTCCTTAATTATTGGCAAAAAAGCAATAATTTTCGATAATATTTGCACATTATATTTTAACACGCTAAATCAAGTTTTTCAATATTTTTACACATAAACAGTGTAAAAAATGAAACAATAATTTTGTATATATAGCACAATAGCCGCAAACACCCACGAATTCGCGGTTTTATAGGTGAATTAAAAGATCATATCCTGAAGTAATAATGCATCGACAAAGACTCGTCGGATATGTATTTTTTGCATAAATATCGAAATACTAAACAAAAAGGAGTTGATATAATGTCAAAGCAGGGAATGAAGCGACCCGAGATAACAAAGAAAAAACAAAAGAACGATGTGCCGCCCGTACCCGAAATTCAGGGCAAGGCCAAACACACCAAGCAAAAAGCAAATCCCGATTAAAATATCAGCATTAAGCAGTCTGCAATAAGCAGGCTGCTTTTGTTTATTGTTACAAAAATCTATTGCAAAAACTGAAATATTGCACAAATCACATAATTCGAAAAATAAGCGCATTTTATCTTCATTTTGTGTTGACAAGTTTAAATGATAGATGTATAATCAATGTATATTGTTTTACACAAGTGAATAATTATGCATAATCGTTGCGTTTATACATTATTTAAAAATAATAAAAAGGGAATATACATTTATGGCTAAAGTTTTTATCGACGGAAGCGCAGGCACCACAGGCCTGCGTATATATGAACGCCTTTCCGGCAGAGAGGATATAACACTTATCACCCTGCCCGATGAGTTAAGAAAAGACGTAAGTGCAAGAAAAGAAGCCTTAAACAGCGCTGACATTGCATTTTTGTGCCTGCCCGACGCTGCCGCTATCGAGGCGGTATCCTTGGTCGATAACCCCAACACCGCAATAATCGACACCTCGACCGCACACAGAACAGCCGCCGGCTGGGCTTACGGCTTCGCCGAGCTAAGCGGCAAGAGGGATGAGATCAAATCTTCTAAGCGTATTGCAAACCCCGGCTGTCACGCAAGCGGTTTCATCGCTTTGGTTGCCCCTTTGGTTGAAAAAGGCATAATCGATCCAAACACTTCGCTTACCTGTTTTTCAATTACAGGCTACTCTGGCGGCGGTAAGAACATGATTGCCCAATATGAAGACCCCGAGCTTGACACTTTGTTAACCGCCCCCAGACAGTACGCTATGGGTCAGACACATAAGCATCTTCCCGAAATGGCAAAGATCTGCGGACTTGATAACGACCCGATTTTCTGCCCTATTGTTTCAAACTATTACAGCGGCATGCAGGTAACCGTGCCCCTCTTTGCAAAAGACATTAACGGCACAAAGGAAGACATTGCAAACGTATATAAATCCTACTATTCCGAAGGTCTGGTTAAATTTGCCGAGGATTTATCCGAAGGCGGCTTTGCTTCCGCAGTTTCAATGTCCATGCGCGACGACATGAGAGTTACCGTTTCAGGTAATGAAGACAGAATTCTTTTGATTGCCGAGTTCGACAACCTCGGCAAGGGCGCATCTGGTGCCGCAATTCAGAACATGAATATTTTACTCGGTCTTGATGAAAAGACAGGCCTTGTAACCGAATAAAGGAGAAATTGAAATGAAGATAGTTTCCGGCGGCGTTTGTGCCGCAAAGGGTTTTTATGCTAACGGTGTTCATTGCGGTATCCGCAAAAACCGCACTAAAAGAGATATTGCTTTAATTTTCAGCGAGGTTAAGGCAACTGCCGCCGCTGTTTATACCACAAACCTTGTCAAGGGCGCACCGCTTCTTGTAACCAAAAACCACATTGCCGACGGTTACGCTCAGGCAATCATCTGCAACAGCGGCAATGCTAACACCTGCAACGCAAACGGCATCGAAATTGCCGAGCAGACAGCCGAGCTTTTGGCAAACAAGCTTAAAATTTCCGCTAACGACATTGTCGTTGCTTCAACAGGTGTTATCGGCCAGCCCATGAGTATTGCTCCTTTCGAAAGAGGCATACCGCCCCTTGCAGTAGGACTTAATAAAGACGGCAGCGATGCCGCAGCCGAAGGTATTATGACTACCGACACTGTTAAAAAAGAAATCGCGTTAGAGTTTGAAATCGGCGGCAAGACCTGCCACATCGGCGGCATTGCAAAGGGCAGCGGCATGATTCACCCCAACATGGCAACCATGCTCGTGTTCATCACGTCCGACGTTAAAATCTCTCCTGAAATGCTTCAGAAAGCACTTTCCAGCGATATTAAAAACACCTTCAACATGTTAAGTGTCGATGGTGACACCTCAACCAACGACATGGTAGTTGTTTTGGCAAACGGCATGGCAGAAAACGAAGAAATCGCTTCCGAGGGTGAAGATTTCACTGCATTCATGCAGGCGCTTAACACACTCACGATCAGCCTTTGCCGTGAAATCGCAGGCGACGGCGAGGGTGCAACCAAGCTTTTAGAGTGCAAGGTCATCGGTGCCGATACCGAAGCAAATGCTAAAACAGTTGCAAAAAGCGTTATCTGCTCAAGCCTTTTAAAGGCGGCAATGTTTGGCGCAGACGCCAACTGGGGCCGTGTTCTTTGTGCAATCGGTTACAGCGGAGCAGATGTCGATGTAAACAAGATCGACGTTTCGTTTAAGTCCCAAAAGGGCGAAATCCTTGTTTGTAAGGACGGTGCAGGCGTTGACTTTTCCGAGGAAATAGCGAAGGAAATCCTCCTCGAAAAGGAAATTGACATTAACATTAACCTCAACAGCGGTGACTTTAAGGCAACCGCTTGGGGCTGTGACTTAACTTATGACTATGTTAAAATAAACGGTGACTACCGTACATAATATTTTTTATAAAAGGGAAAGTGGATAACATGCACACCGAATTGACAAATATCGAGCGCGCCGAAATTTTAACCGAAGCGCTCCCTTATATCAAACGCTATACAGGCAAAATCGTCGTTGTAAAATATGGCGGCAACGCCATGATTAACGAAGACCTTAAACAGCAGGTTATGGAAGATATAGTTCTTTTATGGCTTATCGGCATTAAGGTGGTTCTGGTTCACGGCGGCGGACCCGAGATCAACGAGATGATGCAAAAGCTCGGCAAGGAAGCCGTTTTCGTAGACGGCCTTCGTGTAACAGATAAAGATACTGTCGACATTGTTCAGATGGTTTTGGCAGGTAAAGTCAACAAAACCCTCGTTAATTTGTTAGAGAAAAAGGGTGGCAAGGCAATCGGCATTTCGGGCATGGACGGCAGACTTATCGAAGCCGAAGTCAAAGACGAGCGCTTGGGATATGTCGGCAACATTAAAAAAATCAACATCGCCCCCGTTAACGACCTTTTGCAGAAGGGTTATATCCCCGTAATCTCAACCCTTGGCTGCGACAGGGAAGGCAATACCTATAACATCAACGGCGATACCGCCGCTGCTCACATTGCAGGAGCGTTAGAGGCTGAAAGACTCATCATGATGACCGACATTGCAGGCATTCTGCGTGACAAGGATGACCCTTCAACCCTTATACCCGAGGTTAAGGTAAGCGAAGCCAAGGGCTTATATGACGAAGGCATTATTTCAGGCGGCATGATACCCAAGGTTGAATGCTGTATCGAAGCTATCGAGCATGGTGTTAACAACGTTATCATCATGGACGGCCGTGTTCCTCACTCCATTTTAATGGAGCTTTTGACCGACGAAGGTGCAGGCACCATGGTTATGCAGGGATAAAAAAGAAGGTATTATTATGTTTGATATTATAACAACCGATAAGGAATACGTTGCCGGTACCTACGGCCGTTTCCCAATTGAAATAGTTTCTGGCAAAGGCTCGCTCGTATATGACGCAAACGGCAAAGAGTATATAGATATGGGCTCAGGCATCGGCGTTACAGCCTTTGGTCTTTGCGACGATGAGTGGGTCAAAGCGACAACCGACCAGCTTGCCAAGCTTCAGCACATGTCTAACCTTTATTATACCGAGCCTTGCGCCAAGCTTGCCCAGCTTCTTTGCGAAAAAACAGGCTTTAAGAAAGTATTCTTCGGTAACTCTGGTGCAGAAGCCAACGAATGTGCAATCAAGGTTGCCCGTAAATATGCACAAGAGAAAAAAGGCGATGATTACTTTACCATCATCACCCTTAAAAACAGCTTCCACGGAAGAACTATAACAACCCTTTCCGCAACAGGACAGGACCATTTCCACAAGCTCTTTAACCCTCTTACCGACGGTTTCATTCATACTGAAGCAGGTAATATTGAAATGCTTGAAGAACTTGTTGCAACCAACAAAGTTGCAGGCATCATGCTTGAATGCGTTCAGGGCGAGGGTGGCGTTATCCCTCTTTCAGCTGATTACGTTAAAGCAGTTGCAAAGATTGCCGACGAAAACGATATAATTCTCATTATCGACGAAGTTCAGACAGGCAACGGCAGAACAGGCAAGCTTTATTCTTACATGCACTTTGATATTATGCCCGATGTTGTGACAACAGCAAAAGGTCTTGGCGGCGGTTTGCCCATCGGCGCTTGTCTAATGAGCGAGAAGGTGCAATCAGTCCTTGGCAAGGGCGACCACGGCTCGACCTATGGCGGCAACCCCGTTTGCTGTGCCGGTGCTGTTAACATCATCAGCCGAATTGACGATAAACTTCTTTCAGACGTGACCGCAAAAAGCGAATATATCTTTAACACACTTAATGGCTGCGAGGGTATCGAATCTGTCAGCGGCATGGGCTTGATGATTGGTATTAAAACCGCAAAACCTGTTGCCGAGGTTATGAAGTACTGCATGGATAACGGCGTTTTGTGTCTCACAGCAAAAGATAAACTGCGACTTCTTCCTGCACTCAACATTCCTTTTGAAGTTTTGGAAAAAGCAGTTTCAGTTATAAAGCAGGCTTGTAAATAGTTTTAATTAAGGAGGAACACCATGAACTTAAAAGGTAAAAGCTTCTTAAAGCTTCTCGACTTCACACCTGAAGAAATCGACTATTTAATCAATTTGGCACTCGACCTTAAGGCCAAGAAAAAAGCAGGTATCCCTCACAAAATGTGCGAGGGTAAGAGCATTGCCCTCATTTTTGAAAAGACCAGCACACGCACCCGTTGCGCTTTCGAAGTTGCCGCTGCCGACCTTGGCATGCACCCCACTTATTTAGATCCCACAGGCTCTCAGATTGGCAAAAAAGAAAGCATTGCCGACACAGCCCGTGTTCTTGGAAGAATGTATGACGGTATCGAATACCGCGGCTTCGGTCAGAACATTGTTGAAGAGCTTGCAAGCTATGCCGGCGTGCCTGTATGGAACGGACTCACAAACGAGTTCCACCCCACACAGATTTTAGCAGACTTCATGACAATTAAAGAACACCTGGGCGACCTCAAAGGTAAAAAGCTTGTCTATATGGGTGATGCAAGATATAACATGGGCAACTCGTTAATGGTTGGTTGTGCAAAAATGGGTATGCATTTCGTTGCCTGCACATCTAAAGAATTTTTCCCGAGCGATGAGCTTGTTGCAAACTGCAAAGATATAGCTGCCGAAACAGGAGCTATTCTCGAATTCATCACCGACCCGATGATTGCAACTAAGAATGCAGACGTTATTTACACCGACGTCTGGGTTTCGATGGGCGAGCCTGCCGACGTTTGGGAATCAAGAATAAAAACCCTCATGCCTTATCAGGTGAACAAAAAGCTTATGGACAACGCAGGCGAGAATTGCAAGTTCATGCATTGCCTGCCTGCTTTCCACGACCTTAAAACTACTATCGGTAAAGAGATTTATGAAAAGTTCGGCATCGACTGCATGGAAGTAACCGACGAAGTGTTCGAATCCAGTCAGTCCATCGTCTTCGATGAAGCCGAAAACCGCATGCACACAATTAAAGCTGTAATGGCAGCAACACTTTAAATCCTGCTGCAGCGCCTCCACCCTCCGCCACACGCCCCTTCGGGCGGCAGGCTACGGACGTCGGCGCTAATTAACAGAGCTTTATAAGCATAAAAATCCCACAGGTTTTGCCCTGTGGGATTATTTTATATCACAAATATTCTAACAATAACGCCGCCGTCAACTGGTGTTACTGTTGCCTTTAAGTCCGAGGTCTGCAAAAACGCAAGCGCCTTGCTGTCTGTCACAATTTTAGGCTTACAGTTGTTAAAGTCTCGTCCGTTGTTTTCAATAAAAATTCGGCAGGGAAGACCCTTACAGTCCACACCCTCAAGCATATATCTTGCGCTGAGCGCCATGCCTTGGTCGTTAATTGTCTGTGTGTCAACGCCAGTTCCAACAGTTTTGCCCTTAAAATATTCACAGTCGCACTCGCCGTCAAACTCGATCATCACAATCTTGTCAACAGCGCCTTCAACAGCATGGTAACCCGTTATCTTAACGTCAATCTCTAAAATCTTATTCATAATCAAACCTTAAAGATTTCCTTCATGAATTCATAAAGGTGAGGTCTTACGCTTGTCGGGTTGTGGTAACCGCCCTTAATAAAGTGCCAGCGGCAATCAAAGCCGTTTTCAATAAGAATGTTCTTATATCTGTCAGGGAAGCCGCCGACAACGCCGTCTGTTTCACCTGCAGAGATCATTAAAACATAAGGCTTAGGGTCGAATACCATTTCAGCTTCTGTTTTGAACTGACCTGGGTGAGCAACAAGGTCACGACCGGGCAAAAGACCGGGGGCAGGAGCGCAGGCACCGACATAACCAAAATAGTCAGCGTGTGTAATGCCAATGTAAAGCGATTCTCTTCCGCCCATCGAAAATCCTGTAACTGCTGTGTTCTCACGGCCTTTTTTAATTTTGAAGTTCTTTTCAATAAAGGGAATAAGGTCTAAGAACATATCGATTGCAAATCTGTCATAGCAAAGCGAGTTCTCAATGTTCATGCCTGTGCATTTTTCAAGCTTATCACTGCAGAAGATGTAGGGGATAACAACGATCATTTCCTTTGCAATGCCTGTCAAGGGCATTGCGTTCAAAGCTTCTTCAAGTCCAACGTCTGGCTGGGTCATCCAGTCCTCTGTGTCCCAATATCCGTGCAAAATATAAAGAACGGGATATTCCTTTTCTCCGTCATAGCTTGCAGGCAGGTATACGTTAACAGGTGTATCTCTTTTTGCTGTCTGAGAGTAATAATAGTGCTTTTTCAAAGTTACCTTGTTTTCCATGTCAATTATCCTTTCATTATCCGAACATTTTGGGCAAACCGTTATATAAGATATTAAGAACAGTTATCTGGTCGTGGTAACCGTCCTCTCTAAGTGCATAATAGAAGTTACCGTCCTTAAAGTTATCGCAATAAACAAAGACGTCGGTCATTGTCTTCATCTTTTCAACCATAGGTGTCATGTTGGGGTAGGCTATATCCTTCGTGCCTGTGCCAGAATAGATGATAAAGTCGTCCTTTGTCCAGCCCGAATTTCTAACCACGTTTGCCATATATTCGGCAGTTGCGTCAGTTTCAACCAAACCGCCGCGCTGTGTAACACACCATGAGTCACCGCTTATCGGCATATAGTAAGCAATTTCGTCAAGTCTGTTTTCAAAAGTCCACCATGTAACGGCACTTCCCAAAGAGAAACCGCCCATTGCACGGTTTTGCCTTGTAGCCTTTAAATCACCGTTGAAATATGTATTAAACGAGGTCTCAAGAGCAGGGATAAGGTCGTTAACAAGCTCGTTATGGAAGGGCTTGATAACGTCCCATACACCGTCTACAAGCGCGTTCTGATACGTAGGCGTACAAACAATGCAAGGCTCAACGTCGCCGTTTGCCATCATGTTATCCAATACGTTCTTTGTGTCGCTGTCACAACCTTCTTTGCCGAAATACCAGTTTTCATTGTCAGCTCCGCCATGAGAAAGATACATTACGTTATATTTCTTTTCCTTGTCGTCTTCATCATATCCGTAAGGGAGATATACCAAAGCAGTCTTTTCATATTCTTCCAAATTCTTCGTATAGTCTTTTGCAACATATGCAAATCTGATAACCTTACCTTGCTTTTCATTCGGCAAGAAGTATTCTTTCGGAATACTTCTGTAAGTGTTATCAGGGTAACATCTTTTGTTCATAGTCGTTCCGCCTTTCAAATTGAATTACATTTATATTACCCTATTTTTAGTAATTGCGCAAGTGCTTAAGGCAATATGTTGTATAAAAAACACAGCAATTCAACCAAAAATATATAAAATCAATGAAAAAATATGTTATTTTCTACTTTAATTTTGTTTTAATATATGTTATAATCATCTCACTGATAGTTTTATCTCAATAAAACATGAAAGGATTAAAAAGCCATGATTGACAAGAAAACGATGTCAGACCTCATTGCGATCGTTTTGCGAGGAGGAGCTGATTTTGTAGAAGTGTTCGCAGAACACTCTAAAAACGATGTTATTACATATTCAAACAAAAAGATTGAAAATGTTGCCGATACTGTTGTAAGCGGCGTGGGTATCCGTGCATTCTTGGGTGTTCGCACCTTCTTTGCCTGCACCACAGACCTCACCCCCTCCGGCCTTAAAGAATGTGCTTTGCGTGTTGCGCAGGCTGTTGGCGGACATGCTGACAGCATTCCCGAATTCTATCTTGCAGAAAGAATCAACCCCAACATCAACCCCATCAAGGTTTTGCCCAGCGACGTTCCTGCAAAGGTCCGTGCCGAGCTTTTAAGAAACGGCTGCGTTAAGGCTTACGACTATGACACCAAAATCATTCAGGTTGCAGGTAACCTCATTTCTTACGATAAGCAGTTTGTTGTCGCAAACAGCGAGGGTCTTTACACAGGTGACAGGCAGGTAAGAACAAGAATGTTCATTCAGGCAGTCGCTTCAGACGGTTCTGTTAACCAGGTCGGCTCCTGCTCGCCCGGTCGTTCAATGGGTATCGAGCTTTTCGACATGATCACCCCCGAATACATCGGTAACGAGGCTGCACGTCAGGCAATGGTCAACTTAAGCGCAGTTCCTTGCCCCTCCGGTAAAATGACCGTTGCAATCGAAAACGGCTTCGGCGGCGTTATCTTCCACGAGGCTTGCGGTCACTCGCTCGAAGCTACCAGCGTTGCAATCGGCATGTCACAGATGGCAGGCAAGCTCGGTCAGCAGATCGCTAACCCCAAGGTCACCGCAATCGACGACGGTACCATTCCCAACGCTTGGGGCTCCTGCAATATCGACGACGAAGGTAACCCCATGGTTCGCCGTGTACTTATTAAAGACGGTATCTTAAACTCCTACATGATTGACCGTCTCGGTTCAAGAAGAATGGGCATGCCTCACACCGCAAGCGGCAGACGTCAGAGCTATGCTTACGAAACCACTTCCAGAATGACCAACACCTTCATCGACAACGGCCCCGATAAGAACGAAGACATCATCGCTTCTATCGACAACGGTATCTACTGCAAGGCAATGGGCGGCGGCTCGGTCAACCCGTTCACAGGCGCATTCAATTTCGCTGTTAACGAGGGTTATATCATTCGCAACGGTAAGATATGCGAACCTGTTCGCGGTGCTTCCCTCATCGGCACAGGCTCCGAAGTTATCCAGAAGATTGACATGGTCGGCCAGAACCTTGAAACTGCACAGGGTATGTGCGGTTCTTCCAGCGGCTCTGTTCCTACCGACGTTGGTCAGCCCCTCATTCGTGTATCCGATATTACTGTTGGCGGTCAAGCTTAAGGAGGATAGATTATGAACTTAGAAATTAAAAAAGCGGTAGCTGAAGCGGCTTTGGCTTGCGGCGCCGAAGGATATGAACTTAACATCGAAGCAGGTGTCAGCGCAGGCGCGGAAGCTTTGAAGGACGAAATTTCATCTGTAACCTATAACCGTACAGGCGCAATGAGCGTAAGATGCGTTAAGAACGGCAAAAGCGGCTACGCATCGAGCGAGCTTGTAACCCCCGAAGCTGCTGCCGAGCTTGTTTACCGTGCTTGCGAAAACGCAACTGTTGTTGACGACCCCGATGAAGTGCCTTTGTTCGAGGGCTCGAAGGAATATACAATCATCGAGGAGGAAACCG
>JAZSPX010000052.1:0-2992 GCA_045537675.1 Candidatus Faeciplasma sp.
GGAGCGAAGGATAATCCGAACTCATGGGAAAAGATGGCAAATTGGCAAAAATCGCAAAAAAGGTATTGACAAACCATAATTTTTGTGTTATCATATGTAAGTCGCAAGAGCGACCGATCCTTTATGCGGGTGTTGTTCAATGGTAGAACTCCAGCCTTCCAAGCTGGCAGCGAGGGTTCGATTCCCTTCACCCGCTCCACATTATTTTTTATATCCGTGCCTTTAGCTCAGCTGGATAGAGCAACTGCCTTCTAAGCAGTAGGTCAGGGGTTCGAGTCCCTTAAGGCACGCCACTGTGCTCTGAAGTATCAGAGCACAACACTTATGGTGAGATTAGCTCAGTTGGTTAGAGCGCCAGGTTGTGGCCCTGGAGGCCATGGGTTCGAATCCCATATCCCACCCCATTATGAATATTAAAAGCAGTCCAAAAGGACTGCTTTTTTGTTTATTTATATTGGTTGTGTGGCATTTTCGTTTGCATCTTCGCAGCTCTCAATCTTTAAGAGGATGCAAAAGAATCATTCGCTTTCACCAAATCTCAAAACCGCACCATTGCCCTTGTCGAAAATCACGAAGTTACCTCCGCCGTATGTCACATATTTAATATCATCATAGGGATCGGGATCTATATACCGAGGTTTAGAATAAACCAACCACCAATTCAGATAATCAACAGCATCGAGCACTAAAATATATTCTGAACTATCATGTTCTGTATAAAGATTCGGGAAATGATTCTCTAATAATTTCACGCCATATTCCAATGCGGCATCGTAATTTCCATAAGTTTTACTGTTGTTTGCTTCGTCAACTTTATCCTTGGTTGGTTTTATAACTGTTATTTCTTTTGTTTCGGGATTGTATGATACGTTAGCACCAAAAGCCTCACAAATAAATCTTAAGGGCACCATAGATGTTGAATTTTTAAGTTCGGGTGCTTCGGGTAAAACTTCTGTTTCCCAAGACATAATACTGACAGTTTTTCTGCCAATCCACAGTTCAAGGCATTCACCCATTTTGCCTTCAGTATATAGAAATATTTTTTTCTCTGATGAATCCCAACCAACTTCGACGCCAAAAGCTTCGGATATAACTCTTACCGGAACAAGAGTTGTACCTTCACCAACAATATAGGGCGTTTCTACTTTTGTTTCTTGATTATTTATAAAAATGGTGTCTTGTCCAACTGTAAAACGAATTTCAACCTGTTCATCTGTGATTTTAGCACACACAAACAATGATAATACACACATTAAACACAAAATCGCAAAAACAAATCTTTTCATCTCAATACAATTCCTTTCTCAGTCTATACTTTTATTATACTTTCCTCCCCGATTTTTGTCAAGCATAGCAAAAAAAGACATCCCGACCGCCGTAGTTTGGTGGTCGGGATGAATTGCACTCGTGATATTATATTGAAATCCTGTTCAAAACCGTGTCGGTGCTAAATCAAAAAGGTCTTTGCCTACTTTCTCCTCAAGAAAGTAGGTCAAAGAGAAAGAACAGGGTAACCTGCCGCCTCATGTGCTTCGTAAAGCTCGTCGCACATCTTGATGATGTCGTCTACCGAAAGCTCAGCGGATGTGTGAGGATCGAGCATCGCCGCATGATAGATATGTTCCTTCTTGCCTGTAACAGCCGCTTCAATTGTAAGAAGCTGAGGATTGATGTTTGTCATGTTCATTGCTGCAAGCTGAACGGGAAGTCTTCCCACGTGACAGCCCTGAATGCCGTTTCCGTCAACAAGACAGGGTACTTCTACGCAGGCGTCGGCAGGAAGGTTTGTGATAAAACCGTTGTTGATAACATTACCGCCGATTTTGTAGGGTTTGTTTGTTGTGATGGCCTCCATAATGTAAGAAGCGTATTCATGGGAACGTGCATGGTTAATGTCGCCGCCGTTAAGAATTTCTTCCTTCTGCTTCTTCCAGCCCTCAATCTGATTCACACAACGTCTGGGGTATTCGTCAAGAGGAATACCGAATCTGTCGATAAGCTCGGGGTACTTTGACTTTATGTAGAAGGGATTGTATTCCGCATTGTGTTCGCTGGATTCTGTCACGTAGTAACCGAACTTGTTAATGTAGTCAACACGAACCATATTCCAATGCTTTTCGTCGTTTCTTGTTGCAGCTCTTCTTCTGATTTCAGGGTAAAGGTCGTTGCCGTCCTTGTCATATACTTCAAGAAGCCATGCCATGTGGTTAATGCCTGCAATAAGCTCTCTGCCCACTTCAACATTTTCCATCCCAAGTGTGTCAAAAAGGCTCTTTGTACAAACCTGTACACTGTGGCAAAGACCGACAGTCTTAACTCCTGTGTATCTCTGCATATAGCCCGAAAGAATTGCCATGGGGTTTGTGTAGTTAAGGAACCATGCATCGGGACACACTTCTTCCATGTCTCTTGCAAAGTCCTTGAGGACATGAATTGTACGAAGACCTCTGAAGATACCGCCTATGCCGAGAGTGTCGGCAATGGTCTGACGAAGACCGTACTTCTTGGGAATTTCAAAGTCGATGATGGTGCAGGGATCGTATAAACCGACCTGAATTGCGTCAATTACAAATTTTGCACCTCTGAGAGCGTCCTTTCTGTTGGGAACGCCGTGGTACATTTCAATCTTTGCCTTGCCGCCGTTGTACTTGTTGTTAATGGCAGTAAGCATCGCATAGGACTCTTCGAGTCTTTCTTTGTCAATGTCATAAAGTGCGATTTCGGAATCGTGGAGTGATTCTGTGAGCATACAGTCGCCGAGAACGTTCTTTGCAAAAACGGTGCTTCCTGCGCCCATAAATGTAATCTTTGGCATAAATTAACATCCTTTCATTTGTTGTTTTGTAACTTTACAAATATATATTATCACACATTTTGGCAAAAATCCATTGATTTATGTAACGAATTCATGTTATAATGTTACCACAAAATGACATAAGGGGGAGTTGTAACAATGCCTCAGATCAATTTTGCACAGGGAATAATGAAATAC
>JAZSPX010000139.1:0-2311 GCA_045537675.1 Candidatus Faeciplasma sp.
CGTCGAGGGTTATTTTGCCCGACTTAACGACCACCTTAACATCGCAAGACTTGGTTTCGCCAAAGTCATGGGTATAGAATTCATAGCGGCAGGCTGTGTTTGTTGTTGCGCAGTTTTCAGCGACAAGCTCGCCGTCGATATAGATGTCTAAAACAGCATCGCCCGTGTTGGGGCCGATGAGAGCAAAGCCCGTGCCCGAAACAGGGAAGCTGAAGCTGTCGCCCGAAACGGTTGACTGTGAAAGCGTGCGATACCAGTTGTCGGCGCTTCCTCCGCCGGGGTTGTCAATAACCCATCTGCCTTCATAGCTAACACGGTCGTCTTGTCCGTCGAACATCTCGTTGGCATATGACTTTCCGCCGATGATGTCGCTTACAACAAGGTTGTCGAAGTATACGTTATGAACCGAGCTGCTTAAGGTTACACGGCCGGAAAGCATGGGGTTCTCATCGATATATTCGCAAACGACCTCGCCGTTGATTTCGGCAGTTATCTTGTTTCCAAGACCCGAAAGCTTAAGGGTGTTATCCTTGCCGATTATAAGCATTCCGATTTTAACCAGTTTATCTTTAACATAAAGCTTCCATTCACCTGTTGAATTAAGCTCTAAGGTATAACCGCTTTGCAGGCGGTTCATGCCGGTCTGTGTTCTTATTGCAAGGCTTGCATATGCCCCTGTGGGGATAGTTGTGTCTATGCTTGCCGAGTAGTCCATCCAGCGGAAATCTCCCACAATGGTCATCGGGTCGCCGCGGTTCCATTCGGTTACGGCTTCGGTAAGTTCTTGCTTAAGTCTGCCCTTTTCAACTATCCATGCGCCGTGAGTATCGAGCATGTATCTGGGCTCGTTACCTCTCGATTCGAGATAGGAAACCTTTTTAACCTTATCCTTTTTGACGTTATAGACTTCAACGTCGGCAACGTTGTCATAATCAAAATCGTCGGCATAAAGAACGTTTCCGCCCATGTCAAGAACGGTGCGTTCTTCGTTTCTTATTCCCTCGGCAGGAAGTCTTGCAGGGGTAGTATCGAGAGTTGTTGCGGTAACCACGCTGTAAGCAGGCACGCTTACTTTCCATACCCCGTTTTCAAGATATACGTCGTCCTGCTTGCTCATGTAATCGTCAGTCAATGTAGACCAGACGTGAAGCATATCGCCGCTGTAAAGCATATCTTCGGTCGAGATCTCACAGTATTTTGCATTTTGTGTGTTGTTAATAAACACAACCGAGAAGTTTTGCTTATCGGGCGAGACTAAAGTCAATGCGCTGGCATTGCCGTTAATTTCAGCAGTTGCGTGTTCAAAGGAGTTGCCGCCGAACGAGCCGTAAGAAGCCTCGGGCAAGGCACGCCAGATACCGTTTGTGTTGGTTTCGTTTTCCCAGCCCGTTTTTGCAAAGCTTGAAATATGCTCTAACATGTAAAGCGAGGGGTCATAGTGGATATATCCGCTCCAGGGGTCACGGGCAGAAACAAGCTCTTTGTGGCCGTACTGAAGTCCCTCGTAAAACGAGCCGATGGCAGGCTGGAAAATGTAATGAGTGCGGCGAGACGAGCAGAATGCAACAGCAAACGAGTCGGCAAGTGCCAACGGGCTTTGGAAGCCACCGAAGGTGTTTTTGCCATAGCTTGAGTTTTTGTTTTCGCTAAGCTCGGTATATCCGAACACAGCGCAGCCTTCGCTATACCAAACTTCCTTGTCGTCAACGTCTGCCATTTTAACATAGTCGGCGTCGGCGTCTGTTCGATAGTGGAAGCCGATGATATCAACAGCGTTGTAAAGCTCTTCGTCCCTTCTCATTTCGGGGACGATGTTAAGGCTCTTGTTTTCGTCAGAGGCGATAATTCTGATGTTATTATACTTTTCCTTTGCTTCTTTATCGAAATATAACGGGAAGTTGGTTTCGTTGGCAACCTCGTTTGCAAACCACTTGATAAACTTGTCGTCGGGGTCGCCTGTTTCGTTGGTGTCGGGATTTACAAAGTCGACAACGTAGCCATATTTTTCATAAGCGTCGAAGATGGTTTCGCTGTACCACTTATACATGGCTTCATATCCCTTGTTGTCGGTGTTGCCCCACCACACGTTTTCAACCCAGCGGGGCATGCACCATCTTAAAACGCTCACCTTGACCTCGGGGTTTATCTTTTTAATATCGGCCGCAAGTGCAAAGCCGGGCGAACGCGAAGCATCGGCTTCTTCGTTCTCATATCTCATGGTGCAGGCGCCGGCACCTGTCGAGTTGTTGCCGTCGTTGCCCATTTCAATTTTAATGTGGGTGAAGACGGGGTTTTCGCCGCCGAAAAGATA
>JAZSPX010000142.1:0-2490 GCA_045537675.1 Candidatus Faeciplasma sp.
TAAGTACTTTAAATAAAACTATAAAATCCGGGGCTTTGCCTCGGATTTTATTCCTTAATCGGCGCAGGCAGTAAACTAGTTTACTGCCGTGAGCGCGAGCGCAGCCGATGCAGGAGGGGATAACATAAGGGGAACCCGTTAGGGGTGCCCCTTATGAATAGTTTTATTTAAAGTACTTAACCGCAGCTTCAAACATCTTAATGTCATAGTTGCCGGGTACGTTCTTGTAAAGGCCTGCGCCAACACGTTCCGAGTGGCCCATCTTGCCGAATACTCTGCCATCGGGAGAGGTGATACCCTCGATAGCAAACATCGAATCGTTGGGGTTAAAGTGAACGTCACTGGTTGCGTTGCCCCAAAGGTCAACGTACTGTGTAGCGATCTGACCGTTTGCGGCAAGCTCGCGGATAAGCTCTTCGCTTGCGATAAATCTACCCTCACCGTGAGAGATAGGAACGTTTACGATGTCGCCAACGTTCATAAGGCTAAGCCAAGGAGACTTGTTGGAAGCAATTCTTGTTCTTACAATTCTTGACTGGTGGCGTGCAATGGTGTTAAAGGTAAGGGTGGGGCAGTTTTCATCGGTGTCAATAATCTTGCCATAGGGCACAAGACCAAGCTTGATTAACGCCTGGAAGCCGTTGCAGATACCGCACATTAAACCGTCGCGTCTTTCCAAAAGGTCGGTTACGCCTTCCTTAATAGCAGCGTTTCTGAAGAATGCTGTAATGAACTTGCCCGAGCCGTCGGGTTCGTCACCGCCCGAGAAGCCGCCGGGAATGAATACCATCTGAGCGTCCTTCAAAGCAGATGCAAACTTGTCAACGCTTCTTGTAATACCTTCAGCGTTAAGGTTGTTGATAACGATGATTTCGGGCTCGGCACCTGCATCGCGAACAGCCTTAGCCGAGTCGAATTCACAGTTTGTGCCGGGGAATGCAGGAATGAGCACCTTGGGCTTGGCTACCTTAATTGCAGGAGCAGGGTAGCTTGTTGCTTTATATTCAAAGTTCTCCATAGGTGTCTTTCTGTCGGGAATGTTGCAGCTGTAAACGCTTTCAAGCTTGTCTTCATAAACGCCCAAAAGCTCGTTCAAGCAAACGCTTTCGTCGCCCAAGCTAAGCTTGTTGTCATTAGTAACCTCACCGATCACCCAAGCGCCCGGAACATCCTCGGTAACTTCCAAAAGGAAGGTGCCGTAGTTATAGTAGAATACGTCCTTAACGGTGATACCGTCAGCATACTTGAAGCCCAAGCCGTTGCCGAAGCACATCTTCATAACAGCTTCGCCAATTCCGCCCATGCCGGGAGTGTAGCAGGAAACTGCCTTGCCGCTTCTCATAAGGGCTGTTACCTTGTTAAAGAGGTTGATAAGCGATTCGGTTACAGGCAAATCGTTTTCGTCATATTCGGGTCTTAAAAGAACGACCTTGTTGCCTGCCTTCTTAAATTCGTTGGTAACGATGTCAGAGGTCTTTTCGGTTGTAACAGCAAAGGAAACAAGGGTAGGAGGAACGTCTAAGTCTTCAAAAGTACCGCTCATCGAGTCCTTACCGCCGATAGAGCCGATGCCAAGCTCCTTCTGTGCCTTGAATGCGCCCAAAAGTGCTGCCAAAGGCTTGCCCCAACGCTTGCCGTCCTTGCCGGGGTGTTCAAAGTATTCCTGGAATGTGAGGTAAACACCCTCGAACTTAGCGCCGGTTGCAATAAGCTTGCAGACAGATTCAACAACAGCGTAATATGCACCGTGGTAGGGCGACTGTTCAGCGATGAAGGGATTATAACCCCAAGACATTAACGAACAGCAATCGGTGTGCTTCTTTTCAACAGAGATCTTCTGTACCATTGCCTGAATGGGGGTAAGCTGGTTCTTACCGCCAAAGGGCATAAGCACGGTGCCTGCACCGATGGTAGAGTCAAATCTTTCAGACAAACCTCTCTTCGAGCAGATATTAAGGTCGCCAGCCATCTTCTTATAGTTTTCAACAAAGCCGCCTTCAACAACTTCGTCCTTAACAGCGGGCTTTACAGGGGTTATCGAAACGTGCTTGTCAGCACCGTTGGAATTGAGGAACTCACGGGAAAGGTCAACGATCTTCTTGCCGTTCCACATCATAACAAGTCTGGGGTCTGCCTGAACACGTGCAACAGGGCAAGCCTGAAGGTTTTCTTCCTTGGCAAGAGCCAAGAACTTGTCAACGTTTTCGGGCTCGATAACAACAGCCATTCTTTCCTGAGATTCGGAAATTGCAAGCTCTGTGCCGTCCAAGCCTTCATACTTCTTGGGTACAGCGTTAAGGTCGATTTCCAAACCGTCGGCAAGTTCACCAATGGCAACCGAAACACCGCCTGCACCAAAGTCGTTGCAGCGCTTGATCATCTTTGTAGCTTCGGGGTTTCTGAAGAGTCTCTGAAGCTTTCTTTCTTCGGGTGCGTTACCCTTCTGAACTTCTGCTCCGCAGGTTTCAAGCGAGGTGAGGGTGTGAGACT
>JAZSPX010000060.1:0-1986 GCA_045537675.1 Candidatus Faeciplasma sp.
CGCCCTCCCCCCTGCGCCGCGCCGCGGCGCAGGGGGCGTCTTGCCACCCTTTACGGGTGGCTAAGGGGGCGCCGCACCTCGGCACCATGCGCGGCAAAGCTTAAAAATGACGACTTTTTTATCCTATCTTGCAAAAAACACGCCGTAACGCCTTGCAAATGCGGTGAAATGCGACAAAAAATGAAGTTTTCGCCTTTAGACAATGCAAAACGATTGACAACACCTGCGTTTTGTTCTATAATAACTTTATATTTAGTTGAAAATGACAGAAAGGGGATTTTTACAATGAAGCTCAACATTGACGAAAACATGAAAGCGGCATTTAACGAAGAATTTATTGCCAGCAATAAAATCGACCCGAAATATTACAAAAAATTCGAGGTTAAAAGAGGATTAAGAAACGCAGACGGCACAGGTGTAATGGCAGGTCTTACAAACATCTGTAACGTACACGGCTATGTAATGAACGAGGGCGAAAAGCAAAATATCCCCGGCGAGCTTTATTTCAGAGGATACAGCGTTTACGACCTGGTAGAAAATGCTCAGAAAGAAGATCGCTTCGGCTTTGAAGAGGTTGCATATCTGCTTCTTTTCGGCAATCTTCCCACAGCCGAAAGACTTAATTACTTCAATAAGCTGTTGGCATATAACCGCGAATTGCCCGACGGCTTCTTCGAGGATATGATTTTAAAAGCTCCCTCCAAGAACATAATGAACAAGCTCGAGCGTTCAATTCTTGCTCTTTATTCTTACGAGGAGAACCCCGAAGCCAAAACCCCTATCGAGGAGCTTTACACAGCAATCTCCATCATCGCAAAGCTTCCCGTAATTATGACTGCGGCTTATCAGGTAAAGCGCCGTGCATATGACGGCAAGAGCATGTATATGCACCAGATAAGACCGGAGGAATCCACCGCAGAAACTATCCTTTCCATGATAAGAAAGGACAGATTCTATACATATGAAGAGGCTAAGCTTTTAGACCTTATTTTGATGCTCCATGCCGAGCATGGCGGCGGTAACAACTCGACATTTACCTGCCGTGTGCTTTCCTCCTCGGGTACCGATGCTTATTCGGCATATGCCGCTGCAGTAGGCTCTCTTAAAGGCCCTAAGCACGGCGGCGCAAACTTCAAGGTTCTGGAACAGCTCGATTATATGAAAGCCAACATTAAGGACTGGTCTGACGAAGAAGAGGTCAAGGATATGTTAAGACGTATTCTTAAGAAGGAAGCAAGCGACCGCACAGGCCTTATCTATGGCATGGGCCACGCTGTTTACACCCTCTCTGACCCCAGAGCGCAGATTTTAAAGAAGGAAACCGAAAGAATGGTAGAGGGCACCGAGTTCGAGGACGATTTCAGACTTTTGGACGCTATCGAGCGCAACACTCCCAAGGTGTTCTTTGAAACAACCGGTGTTGAAAAGGCAATGTGCGCAAACATCGACATGTATTCCGGTCTTTGCTACAGACTGTTGAAGATACCCGAAGAATTGGCTACCGCACTGTTTGCCTGTGCAAGAATTACAGGCTGGTCTGCTCACCGATTTGAAGAGCTTGTAACAGGTCAGCGCATCATTCGTCCTGCTTACAAGTCGCTTAACAGGCCCAAGACTTATAAGTCAATTTCGGACAGAACATAAGTTCAGTTTTCACAAGAATATTATAACAATTGCTTGCAACTGACACACTTTTGTGATAAAATGAGATAAGGCGAATTATGCCTTATCTCATTTTTTGTTGGGTGGTGAAAACGTGAAAAAACTGCTTTCGCTAATTCTTTGCTGTTTAATGCTTACAGGCTGTCAGGGCATCACGTTTTCAGTCGAGGATTTGTTGACCTCCCCCGTAATTGCAGACGAGCAGACCGCAATTTTCAGGGCGCTCACACAGGGCATCGGCAAAAGCATCACACTTGAATATCCCTATTCGGGCGAATACCGCTCTGCCATCGTACTTGAAGATATCGACGGCAACGAAGGACA
>JAZSPX010000265.1:0-27213 GCA_045537675.1 Candidatus Faeciplasma sp.
TATTATATGCCAAAGCTTAAGAATGCGCAATAAAAATAATGAAATTAACAGCAAAATTGCAAAAAATCAAAACAGTTAAAGAGGTTATCAATATCCCCTCTCTTTTTTAAAGAATTATAGCACCATCTGAATTCAAAATCAATAAAGCAAAAAGATAATTTTGAAAGGAATCAGCGCAAATGATAAAATAGTGTAAAAAACATGCAATAATTATGCTTTTAATTATCATAATTTATAGATATAATGTAATTATAACCATTTATAAGGAGGCACTATGAAATGAGCAAAATTTCAGCATATAAAAACGGTCTTTTGTTTGAGATGAGAGACGAAACAGTTTTTGTTGAACCCTACGGCGCGGATTGTCTGCGTGTGCGCGCTACCCGAAACTCTCAGTTTTCTGAAGAAAAGTGGACTCTTCTGGACGCAGAGCCATGCACCTCTTATGTAGAAATTGACGAAAGAGGAAACAGCGGTACAATCATCAACGGTAAAATTAAGGCTGTTTACCGCAAGGGTTGGGGTCAGGGCAACATCACATTTTATAGAGATGACAAGGTTGTTTTAAGAACTCACGAGGAATCTGACCCTGTAACACGTTACGCCCACGTAGAGGGTAACAACTATCGCACAAAGGTGATATTTGACGCAAGAGAAGACGAGCATATTTACGGTTTAGGTCAGGAACAGCAGGATTTCTTTGACCGCAAGGGCTGTACATATGACCTTATGCACTGGAACACCAAGTCTACAATTCCTTACATCTATTCCTCGCTGGGTTACGGCTTTTTGTGGAACAACCCCGCTGTTGGACGAGTTGAGTTTGCAAAAAACCACACAGTGTGGCAGGCAGACAGCTGCTATCAGGCAGACTATCTTGTTTTTGTAGGGGATACCCCTGCTGATATACTTAACATCTATTGCCGTTTAACAGGCTTCAGCCCCGAAATGCCCCAGTGGGCAGCAGGCTATTGGCAGTGCAAGCTTAGATATGAATCGCAGGACGAGCTTTTGGAAACCGCACGCAAATATCACGAGCTTGGTGTGCCCGTTGACGCTATCGTTATTGACTACTTCCACTGGACAGAGCAGGGCAACTGGGAGTTCGACCCGAAATATTGGCCCGACCCCAAGGCAATGTGCGACGAGCTTAAAGAGCTTGGCATTAGACCGATCGTTTCAATTTGGCCGACAATTAAGCCTGCAAGCCGCAACTATCACGTTATGAACGATGAAAAAATGCTTGTTCGCACCGAAAACGGACAATATGGCATTTTCGACTTCTTCGGTCAGGTAACGTTTATCGACCCGACCAACCCCAAAACCCGTGACTTTGTTTGGGAACAGGCTAAAAAAGGCTATTACGATTACGGTATTAAAACCTTCTGGCTTGACGAAGCCGAGCCAGAGGTTCACCCTCAGCAGTTCAGCAACTTAAAGTTCCACATCGGCAACGGTGCGCAGGTTGCGCTTCTTTATCCCTATTACTATGCCAAGGCTTATTATGACGGCCTGAAGAAAGAGGGCGAGACCGAAATCGTATCGCTCACCCGTGCTGCCTACCCCGGAAGCCAGAAGTTTGGCGCAATTGTGTGGAACGGCGATATTCCCTCGACCTTTGGCGCATTAAGACAGAGCATTGTTTCCGGTCTTTCAATGTCGCTGTGCGGCATTCCGTGGTGGAATTCTGACATCGGCGGCTTCTGGGATGCTGACATTGAAAGCGATTACTTTAAAGAGCTCATTGTGCGCTGGTTCCAGTTTGGTTTGTTCAGCCCCGTAATGCGCTTGCACGGCTCACGCAGACCCGAAAGTACCTATGTTTACCGCCACCCCGGCATTATTGAACCCAGCCGCGGCGCTAACGAAATCTGGTCGTTCGGTGAAAGAAACTATCCCATCCTGCGTGACCTTATCCTCTTGCGCTATAAAATGAAGCCCTATGTTTTGGAATGTGCCAAGAATTCAGCCGAAACAGGTGAGCCCATCATGCGTCCCATGTTCTTCGACTTCCCCAAGGACGAGGTTTGCTACACGATTTCCGACCAGTATATGTTCGGCCGTGATATTTTGTTTGCCCCCATTATTAATCAGGGCGAAACTGACAGAAAGGTCTATCTGCCCGAGGGTAAGTGGATTCGAACAAGCGATAAATCGGTTTATGAAGGCGGCAGATGGATTGATGCTCATGCCGAAATTGATGAGTTTATTGCATTTGTACGCGAAGGCGCCAAGATAATTGAAATCTTCTGATTGATTAGATTTAACAAAATAAAACCACCGGCTCAACCGGTGGTTTTTAATTATGCCTCTTTAAAAGTGAAGATATAAGTCATGCCTTCGCTGGCTTCAAACACGGCCTTGCCGTTTTTGTCAATTTTATACTTAACCTCGTTGCCCAAAGCGTCGGTAAGTTTGGCTTTCTTAATACCCTCGGCGCTGACCTTAACTTCTCCGCCCGAATAGGTAGTAAGCTCGGCAACCGTAACCTTCGAATTCTTCCACTCCATGTTAACTTCAATGTTGCCTCTTGCTCTCACTCCGCTTATAGCGCCGTTTGCCCAAATGTCGGGTAATGCGGGCAAAAGGTCAACCGAGTCGCCCTGGCTTTGAATTATCATCTCTGTCATGCCTGCGGTTGCGCCAAAGTTTCCGTCAATCTGGAAAGGCGGGTGAGCATCAAAGAGGTTTCTATAAGTCGATTCCTTAAGAATTTGGTTTACCATAACGCCTGCGTGGTTGCCGTCTCTAAGTCTTGCCCAAAAGTTAATCTTCCACGCCTTAGACCAGCCTGTGCCGCCGTCGCCCCTGATTTCCAAAACCTTCTTCATCGCTTCAACATATTTGTCGTCCTGCTTGCTTCTGCCTGCAACAACGTTTGTGCCGGGATGAAGGGTAAACAAGTGGTTAACGTGTCTGTGACCGTAGTCACCGGTTATATCAAGGGTGTTTTCGTCCTTCCATTCAAGATATTCACCGTTTAAGCCAATTTCAGGCATCCAAAGCTTTTTCTGGGCTTGTCTGATCTCCTCAATTTCCAAAGATTCAATTCCCAAAATCTCTGCTGCTTTAATGGTGAAGTCAAATACCTCCCAAATAATTCCCTGGTCACACGAAGCGCCTATCGAGTAGGGGCCGTGTTCGGGCGACCATGACGGGCTTGATACCAACGAGCCGTCACGAGTATCAGTTACAAGGTTATCTACCCAGAATATTGCCGCACCGAAAATGGTGTCGAAGTTTTCTTTCAAAAATTCTTTATCCTGCGTAAACTGATAATACTCCCAAATGTCCTGACAGCACCATGCAGCGGCGGTAGGGAAGTAGAACGCTTCTGAAACCGCAGGGCCTGTGTTGCCCCAAAGATTGTTTTCGTGATATGTTGTCCAGCCTCTTACAGGCTCACCGTCTTCTGTGCAGTGATATAATTCCGCCGTGATTTTTCCTCGCTCAACCAAAGAGTTGATATATGTTATCATCGGCAGGTGGCATTCAGCAAGGTTTGTCTGCTGTGCAAGCCAATAGTTCATCTGCACGTTTATGTTTGTGTGATAGTCAGCACTCCACGGCGGATATAAGCCGTCTGCCCAGATGCCCTGAAGATTAGCGGGCAACGAGCCTTCTCGTGAAGAGGCGATAAGCAGGTATCTGCCGAACTGATAGTAAAGCGCTTCCAGATATCTTGCGTCCGAGGGGGTAAGTGCGTCGTACCGATACTTTGTCAAAAGCATATCTGTGGTCACGTCGGGCACCTCCTCAAGCCCGATATCTATATTAAGCCTTGAATAAAGCGACTGATAATCTTCAATATGCGCCTGTTTAAGCTCGTCATAATCTTTGCCCGAAACGCTGTCTATCGTCGCTTTCACCTTGTCCAAGGGGTCATCGTCCGAAAAGTAATCAAAGCTGTCGTCCATGCACTGAACATAATTGGTGCCTGCTGTGAAGTAAATAATGATCTCGTTAGCATCGGTAACAGCAATGCTCTTGCCCTGAGATTCGATTTTGCCGTCTGTCACAACCTTAAGCTGACCTGCAAATTCAAGGTGGTCAATGTTTGCTTTGTGGTCCGAGGGTCTGCCGGTTACGGTTATACTGTCGTTTTCACAGGTAATGGTCGCATTGGGCTGTGAGGTTGAAAAGCGAATGGTGTTGTTAACAGCGTTTTCCTTGCTTGCGCTGATTCTTATCGCCATAAAATTGTCGGGGTTAGAAACAAAGTATTCTCTAAAATAGTTAACCCCGTTTTTGGTATAGCTTAATGTGGTCACCGAGTTATCAATATCAAGAACTCGTTCATAGTCAGAATAACCCTTTTCTATACCCGAACCGATAAATCCAACCTCGCTAAGCTGGGTGCCCCAGCCGCCTTCGTTTTCCAAAATGGTCAGCTTATAATATTTATAGCTTGGCTTATCGCCCTCGAAAATAAACTCTTCCGTCTGAAGCCTGCCTGCAAACTGCATATCGCTTCTTGCGTCAAGCTCGGTCCAGTCCTTGCCGTTGTCCGAGCCGCTGAAGCTCCATGCTTTGGGGTCGCGGTCATGGTCGTCGTTTCCGCTTGTAAGCGAATAGCCTTCGATCTCAACCTTGTCCGAGAATTGGAAAACAAGCTCAACAGGGAATTCTGTGTCGTTGCTGTCGCCCCATGCTCCGCCATCGGCAGAAAACCACTTTGTGTCGGTGTTTCCGTCGGTCAAAGGGGAAATATCAAGGTTTCGGCAGCCTGTAACCGTTGTGTCGGCAAGATATACCGAGCTTATCTCGCTTATATAAATATCGCCCAACGACTGATAGTTGCCATATGCTGATTTGTCGCCCTTAAGTCTGTCAATATACATCTGTGCGGTGGACGAATTTGGATAGTCGCTGGTTATAACGTTGCCGTTTTTAATATATGCCGCATGGTTTTCAGAAAAATCATCGGCAACCTTTTGCAGCTCTGCTCTTGCCGCCTGAAGGTTTGCAATGTTTTGTTCACGGTCGGTGTTTCCCATGCCGCCGTTATAGTTTTCATCGGCGCCCGGGCCGCCCGACCAGAGCGAATGCTCATTCACCTGAATTCTGTCGGTATCTACACCGCCAAAAATCATCGCCCCGATAAATCCGTTGCCCATCGGCGTGGCTTCTTCCTCCCAGTTGGTGGCAGGCTGGCCATATACCGCCCTAAGAGGCAACCGGTTTACGTTTATCTTACTTTCATAATCCGCAACGCCCGTGTTTTCCTGCAAATTTGTGTTCTTAGCGTTATCGCTGCAGCCGATTAACGAAAACAGCATAACAGCGGCAAAGAACGTCGCCAATATTCTGCGTCTCATAAAGCACCCTCCAAGCTGTTTGATATTCTAATTATAACATAGCGGCGGTTAATGCAAAGCAAATCTTAAAAACAGGTTATTTTATGTCAATCATTTCGTTATAATAAGTTAATCTGTTGCACGCAATTATTTCATGCAAAATAAAAAAGCGACGGTTACCCGTCGCTCTTTTAAAAACTTTCAGCAATTATTCAGCGCTTTGCATGGTGCTGTTAAGCTCATCAATGTAATAAACCAAGGTTTCAGCCTGCTGTTCCTTAAGCTGTGCCCATGTTGAAGCGTCCTGAGAGTGGCCGTTCGATTCAAGCGCGTTTACAGAAGAAGCAAGTCTCGGGCCCAAGCCGTCGCCATAGGAAACCATTGCCTCGCCCGAGTTGGCGATTTCATAGCAGATATCCCACATTGCAAGCATTTCTTCTGTCCAAAGATATTTTTCTTCAAGCTGGCGTCTGTCAAACGATACAACCGTGGGGTCTAAAACCTTGAATCTTTCGCAAGCTGCAAACAAAGCAACGCCTTCGGGGTTTTCTGCACCGTTAACCAAAACGTAACCTGCAGGAGCACTTTCCATGTAATACTTGCCGTCGCCGTTGGGGTCACGGGGCATAGGAACGAACATAAGCTCGTTTTCGGTGATCTCGCCCCAGAAGGTACGGTTAGATTCGGGAGTACCTGTGAATACATAAGTACCTGCGATTGCGAAGAGGAGCAAGCCCTCCTTAAGGCCCTGGCCTTCGCCGCCGTTTCTTATCGACCAGCCGTTGTTCCACCAGGGATACATGCACTCGTTCTTAGAGAGGTCATAAATAAGGTTTGCAGCGCGTTCAATTGCGGGGTCGTCAAGGTTGCTTTCAAACAAGCCTGTTTCGGGGTTCTTTCTAACAACTGTCTTGCCGCAGGAACGCATGATGGAAGCGTCATAGCTCCAACCGTCCAAGGCATATCTGTCCTCGTCGGGGTCAGAGAATTCTACGCACATTTCATAGAAGATGTCCCATGTCCATTCGTCGTTATAATAAAGCTCTGCAGGGTCGTCAAAGCCCCATTCATCCAAAACTCTTCTGTTGTAACCGCAAACACGGTCAAACGAAGCGTCGGTAACGATCATATATCTCTGGTCGCCCAAAGCAAAATATGTATCAACATATTCCTTCATGCCTGCCCAAAGCGGGTCATCATAGTCGATATAATCGTTTACTGTCTGGAACATGCCCTTAATGCACTGTGTGGGGAAGGTTTCGGTATGTCCGGGATAGAAATCCGGAGGTGTGCCGCCCAAAAGAAGGTTTGCCAAGTCATCAAAACGGTACTGCCATTCGCATTCATACCATTCAATATCACAGCCATACTTTTCCTTAAAGGTCCAGAAGCCTGTGTTAACAACTTCATCTTCCGAATAGTTGTGGAATCCGTCCCACCAAGCAAACCACTTGATGTTTTTGCCTGCTGCTTCAACGTCTGCGGCATCGGGCAGAGTGATACCTGCTGCTGCCAGAATTGCTTCTGCGTCCTCTGTCGAAAGGGTAATGTTCACGATCTCACGTTTTTTCTTACCGCATCCTACCAATGTAAAGACCATAAGCAAAACCAATGCCAAAGCTATAAATCTTTTCATAATGTCCTCCTGATTTTTATATTCAAAAAAGCGCTGAGCTTTATTTGCTGTAAATACCCACAAACGAGATTGCAGGCTGTGCACGGGTCTCAATAAACTTAATTCTTACCGAGTCGGTAACAAGACCGTCTGTTTTAATAATCTTCTTGTGGCCGATAACCGTGCCGCATGCTATTTCTTTATATTCGCCGTCAATTTTAGCTTCAACAACATAGCGTTCAACACGCTGGCTGTAAAGAATGTTTTCTTTAATAACGATGTGGCCGATTTCCTTAGCTTCTTCCCATGTGAAGGTTAAAGCGGCTGTTTCATCTTCAGCAAAGTAACAGCTGTCATAGGTGTCAACCAAAAGCTTGTCGGGTTCGTTACCCTCTTTAAACGAATCGGTAGATATAACAGCCTTGGGCGCAATGTTGTTTGCAAATGCCTTGTTTATATATTCGCCGATTTCAGCAAGGCGCTTAACGTCGTTTTCGTGGAAGAGACCTGTGGGCATGGGCGGAATGTTTAAAAGGAAGGTTGCGTTGCCGCCGACCGAGTTATAATAAACGTGCATCAAATCTTCAAGCGTGCGAACCTTTTCGTCCTCGTAATCGTGATAGAACCAGCCCGGTCTTATCGAGGTATTAACCTCGGCAGGGTACCACACAAGGTCTAACTCGTCCTTCAAAATCTCACGGCTGCCAAGGTCGCCGTCCCATGCGTGAATTTTGCGCTGGCGGAATTCTTCGTTATCTTCCTGCTGGCTGTTTTCCATAATTTTTTCGGTGTCGCGTGTTCTTGCAGGAACAACGCTCCATTCAGCTTCACGGGTATAGCCTGCTTCGTTGCCGCACCATCTTATGTCGGGTCCGCACACGTTAATGCAGGCGCCCGGCTGAAGCTCACGAATAGTGCTGTAATATCTGTCCCAGTCGTAATATTGCTTTTTGCCGTTGGGGCCTTCGCCGCAGGCACCGTCGAACCAAACGCTGAAAACATCGCCATAGCCTGTCAAAAGCTCGGTAAGCTGGGCAATAAAGAAATCGTCATATGCCTTGCCTTGGCCGTAAACCGAGGCGTTTCTGTCCCAAGGCGAGAGGTATACACCAAACTTAACGCCGTGCTTTTTGCAGGCAGCGGCAACCTCGCCGACAATATCCCTCTTAAACGGGCTGTATTCAACGGTGTGGGTCGTAACCTTGCTCGGCCACAGGCAGAAGCCGTCGTGGTGCTTGCAGGTTAAAATAAGTCCCTTCATTCCTGCCGATTTAATTGCATTAAGCCACTGCTCGGCATCGAACAAAACGGGGTTGAAGATAGCTTCGTCCTCGTGTCCGTCGCCCCACTCGTTGCCTGTAAATGTGTTTACGGTGAAATGCACGAATGCATAGAACTCAAGCTCCTGAAAATCAATCTGTCGCTTGCTTGGCACAACGCTTACCAAACGTTCTGTTAATGTCATTTTAAGTCGCTCCTTTCAGACTAAACGGTTTATCAATAAGGAATTCCCGTAATTCTTTCAATAAATTCGGGATAGAAGAATTTTGCCATATCACGGTTCAATTCTCCGCCGGGGGTATCCCACAAAATCGGGCAAATCCCTCTGTCGTAAGCATAGCTTGCCACGTCATACATATACTGCGTTCTTACCTCACGGGTCTTGTTGTTGCCAAAGCAGCCATATTCGCCGATGATAACCGGTATACCTTTGTCGACCAGGTGTTCTTCAACCATGTTAAGCCACATTTCAAGCTCGGCATAGTCTTCTTCGCTGCCCCATGTGGTTTTTGCCTTGCCCCAGCTAACGTCCTCGCTTATAAGGGTGAGGGTAGAGGGCCCGTAATAATGCACCGAAACCGCCATTCTGTTTGCAGGGTCATCGGGGAGCTTGAACATTTCGTCACACGCTCTTTCAATCGAGGTCCAGTAAGAGGCGATTAAAAGGTGACGGGAAGCATTATTTCCGCCCGAGCTTCTTACAGTGTCAACAAATGTCTGATTGATGGTATTAAACATCTCAAACGCTTGGTCTTTTCCTTCGTTTCCGGCATATGTATTCCAAATGTCGTCAAAGCCCACTTCATTCATCGACTCGAACATAAGCTTGTCGCCATAGTTTTTAAATTCTTTAGAAATCTGCTTCCACAGGTTTTCATATTTTTTAAGCGTACCTTCAAAATCCTCGGTAAACTTTTCAGGCCAGCCGTCGTGATGGGTGTTTAAAATGCAATACATTCCGCTGTCCAAAATCCAGCCGACGACTTCTTTAATTCGCTTCATAAATTCTTTGTCGACGTTTAACTCATCGTCAGCCAAAGTCTCCCAAGTAACGGGCAAGCGCATAACGCCAAAGCCTGCCTCGGCACAGCATTTAATCATATCCTCGGTAATAACGGGGCTGCCCCAGGCGGTTTCAACCGATTCTACTTTTTTGCTTATCCAGTCTCCGCTGCAGTCAAACGTGTTGCCCAAATTAATTCCAACGCCCATTTCACGCACAAGACGCATGGTCGTAATGTCACGCATCTCGCCCGAAACTGCGCCGGAAGAACAAGAAGTAAGCAATGCTGCCGTTAAAACAAATATAATAAGACAAGAAATAATTCTTTTCATAAATAACCCTCAACAATATAAGATGAAGATTGTGCGAAATACACAATATACTGATTATATAATATAATAAATCTCAAATTATCACAACTTATCAATTTGCTGTTTTGTTATCTTTTTTTGCTTACTATAATTTCGCTATTAACATATATCTGCCACCTTGCCGCAAAGTGTTAACTTATAATTGATTTATTAAAAACAGCATGATATACTTAAGTTAAAAGGAGTGATGACCAGTGTGTAAAAACGGATTTATTCTTGACGAAAAGCTTGGCTATTTTAAAAACCGCGGCGTAGACGTAATGGCGTTTGACGATTTTTATCCTTCGGGACATCAGTCGGGCGTTACAATAATCATGCACGGCAACCGCGTTGCAACCTGCGGAGATATCCGCTTCGAGCAGACCCCGGGTCAGTGGCAGCCCATACCAAAACAGCTCGACAAAAAGGTCGATGCTGATACAAACACCATTATCACCACCCTTACATATCCCGATCTCGGCAGTCATTTAAAGGGCTTCAACCCCATGATTTACCTCGATTTCGAGTTTACCTACAAGGTTTCGGTTAAGGGCGAGGGTGACAAGATCATCGTAACCGTCGATTTCGACAAGCCCATTCCCGAAAAATATGCGGGCAAAATGTGCTTTAACTTAGAGCTTTTCCCCGGCGCACTCTTTGGCAAGCCGTGGATAATGGACGGCAAAAACGGGATCTTTCCGCGTCAGCCCAACGGCCCCACACTTTCAATGCCCTCGAATTATAACAATATCGGTTGCTTCGAGGGGCAGGACGGCAATGCCGACGTTAAACACCTAACGGGCGAAAACAAGGGCTATAGCCCCATTGTTGCCGATGATATTATTGCATACCCCTACGCTGTCGGCAAACGCTTTACAGTAAGACCCGACGATGAATATAACCGCTTCACAGTCGAATCATTGGGCGAAGATCTGAAGCTGTATGACGGCAGAATGAACCACAACAACGGCTGGTTCGTCTTAAGCAGCGAAGTGCCCACGGGCACGACAAGGGCAGCACATTGGGTAATTACCCCAAGCGTTGTTGACGATTGGCTTTATAAACCCGTTGTGCAGACCTCGCAGGTGGGCTATCACCCAAAACAGCCAAAGGTCGCAATAATCGAGCTTGACAGGCGTGACAGCACCCGCCAAAACCCCATGCTATATAAAATTACCGAAAACGGCGAACAACCTGTTTTCGGGCTTGAGGCTAAAGAATGGGGCGAGTTTTTAAGATATACTTACTTAAAGTTCGATTTCTCATCTGTTACCGAAGAAGGACTTTACAGGGTCAGATACGGCAGCACGAAGTCCGGGATTTTCAGAATTGCAAGCGACGTTTACGACCGAGGTATATGGCAGCCTGTTTTGGAATATTTCCTTCCTGTTCAGATGTGCCACATGCGTGTTCAGGAAAAATACCGTGTTTGGCACGGCCTTTGCCACAACGACGACGCAAGAATGGCACCGCTTAATTACAACCATTTCGACGGATATTATCAAGGTCCGTCCACCCTCACAAAATATAAACCGTTAGAACACGTTCCCGGGCTTAACGTCGGCGGCTGGCACGATGCAGGCGACTTCGATTTAAGAATCGAATCCCAGTCAGGCGAGTTCTATAACCTCACGTTGGCTTACGAAGAATTCGGCGTCGATTACGACGTTACCACTGTTGACCAGGAAGCGAAGATAACAGAAATTCACCAGCCCGACGGCAAGAACGACATTTTACAGCAGATTGAGCATGGCGTTCTGTCGGTTGTGGCAGGCTATAACGCCCTTGGACGACTTTACCGTGGAATTATCTGCAACAGCTTAAGGCAATATGCTTTGCTTGGCGACGCAAGCACAATGACAAACGGCGTTGCAGGCGACGATGACGACCGCTGGGTATTCACCGAAAACAACCCTTGGCGAGAGTTGTCTTCGTGCGCACACCTTGCCGCCGCTTCGCGAGCCTTAAAGGGCTTTAACGACGACCTGAGCCGCCGCGCAATTGAAATTGCCAAAGAGCTTTACGCCGTTACCGACGATACACGGGCCAAAAGCCAAAAGCTTCATGCCGCTGCCGAGCTGTTGTTTGCAACGGGCGAGGAGGAGTATAAGCGCTATATTCTTTCGAATGTTGACAGTATTGTCGCAAATATTCACCACTCGGCTTCGCTTGCCTGCAGAATTGAAAGATACCTTGCTGACCCCGATTTTACCAAGGCGATCCGCACAGCACTTGAACCTGTAAAACAAAATTACGAGAAGATGAGCACCGAAACGCCCTATGGCATTCCATACCGCCCTCACATCTGGGGCGCAGGCTGGAATATTCAAAGTATTGGTGCAAGCTATTACTTCCTTCACAAATCCTTCCCCGATATGTTCGGCCCCGACCTGTTGTTCAACGCTTTGCATTTTGTTTTGGGCTGTCACCCAGGCTCGAACACATCCTCGTTTGCTTCTGGCATAGGCGCAAAATCGACCACAACGGCATATGGAGCAAACCGTGCCGATTGGTCCTATATCCCCGGCGGCGTTGCCTCTGGCACAGCGCTGATAAGACCCGATTTCCCCGAGCTTTTGGAATTCCCGTTCTTGTGGCAGCAAATGGAATACGTCATCGGCGGTGGGTCATCGAACTATATGTTCTTGGTTTTGGCGGCAAAACAACTGCTTAAGGGCGAAGAATAATTTCCTGATAAGGGCAAAAAGCCATGAAACAGAATTTAGGAAATATTTATAAGATATTTTTCTTAATTGTCTTGATTTGGCAGACTTTTCTGCTATACTTAATATATAAATTCAGATTGCGGAGGTTAACTATGGAACACAACGAAACCGAAAAGATGGGATTCTGCAAAAACCCGATAATCACGTCGATTTACACAGCAGACCCTGCGCCAATGGTTTACGGCGACACTTTATATCTTTACACCACACACGACGAGGACGAGCTTATCAATAATTTCTACACCATGTTCAACTGGCATTGCTACTCGACAAAGGACATGGTAAACTGGACTGACCACGGCGAAGTTTTCTCTCTTAACGACATTGAATGGGCACATGACAGAGCATGGGCTCCTCAGTGCATCGAGCGTAACGGCAAGTTCTATCTTTACTGCCCCGTACATAAGAAAAACGGCGGCATGGCAATTGCTGTCGGCGTTTCTGACAGCCCCACAGGCCCCTTCACAGATTTGGGCTACCCCCTTGTAGACGAAGGCGACTGGAACGATATCGACCCCACTGTTTTCATCGACGATGACAACCAGGCATATCTTTACTTCGGCAACCCCGAGCTTAGATATGTTCTTCTCAACGAGGATATGATTTCCTATGACGAAACCGTTGGCATTAAAAAGATTCCCATGACAGTAGAATCTTTCGGCAAGGGCGGCCACATGACAGGCACGACTTATGCCGAAGGTCCTTGGTTCTATAAGAGAAACGGACTTTATTACATGGTCTATGCCGCTTTTAACGAGGGTATACACCAAGAACACCTTGCTTATTCGACATCGACATCTCCCACAGGCCCTTGGGTCTATGGCGGCGTGCTGATGACCGAAGAAGGCGGAACATTCACAAACCACCCCGGCATTGCAGATTTCAAGGGACATTCTTACCTGTTCTACCACACAGGCGAGTTGCCCGGCGGCAGCCTGTTCCACCGCAGCGTTTGTGTTGCAGAGTTCAAGTATAACGACGACGGCTCTATCGACACCATTGCAAAATGCGACGGTGTATCTGCTGTTGAGTAAATAAAAAAACACAACGCCCCTCAGATTTTTTCTGAGGGGCGTTTTCATGTTCATTTCAATGATGAAACCTCAAAAGAGGCATCAGAATTTCATGTAATCAAAGCTTATAATAGCCTGCCGACTGTGCGGGTACCATGATTTTGCCGTTTTTGGCTTCAATCTCTTTGCCAAAGCTGTAAACCGTCTCAGTCGGAACAGCCTTGCAATCAAAGCTGGCTTCTTTTGCGGCAGGGTTAATTACAACAAGAATTTTCTCATCACCTGCGCTTCGAATGTATGCAAGGGGATAAGCGTTCTTTTTGGCATATATAAACTCAATTTCACCCTTGCTCTGCAAAGCTGCGTTTGCCAATCGAACAGCAATAAGCTTTTTCACCTCGTTATATAAAGAGGTTTCATCAGCCATCTGCGCCTTCGCTGTCGGGCGGTCAGCACTTTCGTCCTGTCTGACGTAAAGCTTATCCTTCGGTGCCGAGCTAAATCCTGCGTTAACGGTGTCGTCCCACTGCATAGGCGAGCGAGAGCCTGTTCTGCCATATCCGCCCTCGACCGAAACGAGATCTTCAACATAGCGCATGCCAATTTCATCGCCATAGTAAATAAAAGGTGCGCCGGGCATTGAAAGAAGGAATGCAAAAGCAATTTTAAGGTTATCGCCGTGAATTGAACGTGCAAGTCTGTCCATATCGTGGTTGCCCGAAGGGATACATATCAAACCCTTGCGTTCCGACTTTTTATAGTTCTCTAAATATTTTGCAACAAATTCAGAAACGTCGCCCTTTCCTCTGTCCGAGAAGAAGGGTTCCTCACAACGGAATAAGTCGTTATAGTGTGAGGGGCCGAAATGAAGCAGGAAATCCATGTGGAAACCGCCCTGTAAGGATTTATCCGGCTCACCCCATTCAGCGATCATAGCGGCATAGGGGAATTCCTTGTCAAGAAATTCGCGTACGTTCTGCCAAAGCGCAATCGTGCCTTTGCTGTCTTCATCGTGCTTGACAAGCGAGCCTGCCATATCAACACGGAAGCCGTCACAACCCATCTTAAGCCAGAATCTCATGATGTTTTTAAGCTCTTCTAAAGTTGCCTTCGGGCCAGGTGCGTCCATCGGCTGCTGCCACGGGCGGTTTGGCTTATAAAAACCGTAATTAAGCGCAGGCTGGTGTGAAAAGAAATTCACAGCGCACGAGCCGTCACGGTCGGATATTCCTCTTATACAGCCCATTCCCTGCGGCTCTTCCCAAATAGAATCCGTCCAGACGTATCGGTCGGTGAATTCGTTTCTTTCTGCCCTAAGCGACTCTTTGAACCATTTATGCTCAACCGAGGTGTGCCCCGGCACAAGGTCAAGAAGAATGTGCATATCAAGCTTGTGGACTTCAACAAAAAGGCGCTTCAAATCTTCGTTTGTGCCATATCGGGGCGCGGCAAGGTAATAGTCAGAAACGTCATAGCCTGCGTCGCCAAAGGGCGATTCAAAACAGGGGTTAAGCCAAATTGCGTTGCAGCCAAGCTCCTTTATGTAACTAAGCTTGTCAATAATACCGTTAAAGTCTCCAATACCGTCGCCGTTGGTGTCGCAGAAGGATTGGGGATAAATCTCATAAAACACAGCGTTGTCAAGCCATTTTGGCTGATTTGAACTCATAGCAATTCTCCTTTGCATTTTGTTCTGAAAAGGTGCAAAAACGCATCTTTCCACATCACATAATAACACATCAAAAACCGTTTGTAAACAAAGGTCCGTCCACAACCGTCAATGCTGTTCAATGGAACGGGCATCTTTCTTTAATGCACTGATTATTTTCTTCAGAATGTATGCACCTGATTTCATCAAGCTCCATTTCCACTCCAAGGTGCTGCTTTGCAAACTCCACCGCTTTAATAATTGCCGTATATGAATTCCGCTTACAGCAACGGGGGCCGCCCAACGAGGCAATTGCTCCCAATGCCTCTGCAGTCATAAGGTTACATAACCCCCACTCTTTGTTTTTAAGCGGTGTCGACCCAGTAACAACAGACACAAACATTCCCGCACTTATGCCTGCCCCACAAGCACCCCAGAAGCCGCACGCACCGCCGGGTACCTTTTCACCCCTCGATTTCATTTCCGAAAGGCATTTTCCAAGGTCGATATCTCCGCCTGCGTTTTTATAGGCGGTTATAAGCGCCGCGCCCACCATAACATGATGTTCGGGGCCGTGCATGTGGCAAAACGGCGAAGCCATTAACCTGCGAACGATCTCTATGGGGTTTTTAGAAGTCTGTGCAAGACAAACACCCAAGAGTGAATCAATACCGCTTGTGTGACACTTGTTACAAACATAATGCCCGTTTTTACAAACAGTTTTGCTGCTCTCTTTCTTGTGACAGACAGAACACTCCATCTCGCTGTCCTTTTCCGAATATATAAGCGGTGCTCCGCAAATCAAGCATTCATCTTTCATATCATTTCTCCTTAAACCGAGGGGATATATGCAAATTCACAAAGACATTATATCACAAGCCGAAATTAAAATAAAGATATTCCAAAGACTTTGCCAAGCAATCTTTAGCTGTCTGTTCAGTCATCAACGCCACCCCTTTGTCACGTTTTTCGACAGGGTTTAATTTATTTCAATAAAATAATCATTTCTCTTGAAAAACAGCAGGCTTAGAGGTATACTGTTTATAGAAAGCAATTTAATATTTTAATAACAGGAGGAAAGATATGCTGCTTAAAAATCTTCAGGTGCCGTCAGGCAAAATCGATGTTGTTTTAGACACCGACGCCTATAACGAAATTGACGACCAGTTTGCAATTTCCTATATGCTTCGCTCGAAAGAGAAGCTTAATGTAAAAGCCATCTATGCCGCCCCGTTTCTCAATCAGCATTCCGAAAGCCCCAAAGACGGCATGGAAAAAAGCTATAACGAGATATATAAAATTTTAAAGCTTGCAAAAGAGAGTGCCTCGGTTTTCAAAGGCTCAGAAAGCTACCTTGCCGATGAAACAACACCCCTGATCTCGGATGCCGCAAACGACCTTATTAAAAGGGCAATGGAATATACCCCCGAAAATCCGCTTTATGTTGTTGCGATCGGTGCCATAACCAACGTCGCATCTGCCCTGTTGCTAAAGCCGGAAATCGCTGAAAGGATAGTGGTTGTCTGGCTGGGAGGGCACGCACTCCACTATCACGACACATATGAATTCAACATGTATCAGGATATTGCTGCGGCGCGCGTTGTAACGCAAAGCGGCGCAGCATTCGTTCAGCTGCCCTGCAACGGCGTTGTCGATTCCTTCAGAATTTCGGGCAGCGACCTTGAACACTGGTTTAAAGGCAAAAACGAGCTTTCCGACTATCTTTGCGTCAATACTGTCAACGAGGTTTCAGGTTATGTCGGAAACCGGGCATGGTCGCGCGTTATCTGGGACGTTACCGCTGTTGCGTGGCTGTTAAACGATAATAATCGCTTCATGCAGTCAAGAATTATCCCCAGACACCTGCCGACATATGACCACCAATATCAGCTTGACGATAACGCCGAACCCATGACTTATGTCTATCATATCGAGCGTGACGAGCTGCTTAACGACCTGATAGAAAAGATAGCAGGAAACAACAACTGAAAAAGAATGTGAGGGATATATTATGGAAAAGTTCTGCACAGGCACAAACGGCGGCTGGGAGAAGTACCCCGCCCCTCTTTTGGGAGGGCAGTACGGCACCTGCTTTGACATTTCAATGCTTGAAGAAAACGGCGAGATAATAATGTATTTTTCTTGGAGAGATTGCGACAGCATTGCCCGTGTAACAAGCACCGACGGCATTCATTGGAGCGAGCCGACAATATGCCTTACCCCGCGGGAAACCCCTCAGGGCTGGGAGGATGCGATCAACCGCCCCTATGTTCTTCATTTGAACGATACGTATCATATGTGGTATACCGGTCAGTTCAAGCCGGGTGCGGCAGATGGCTCGTCACATATTTTCTATGCTGTAAGTAAAGATGGCATTACATTTGAAAGAGTGTCCCAAGAGCCTGTTTTAAGCCCCGAATTTGCATGGGAAAAGTGCGCCCTCATGTGCCCAAGCGTTCTTTGGAACGATGAGGCAAAGAACTTTATGATGTGGTACTCGGGCGGAGAGCAATATGAGCCAAACGCTTTTGGATATGCAGTAAGCAAGGACGGTATCCACTGGGAAAAGTATAGTAGTGAACCGATATTTACAGCCAACCCCAACAACGAATGGGAACAGCACAAGGTCGGCGGCTGTCAGGTCATTTTTGAGGGCGGCTGGTACAGAATGTTTTACATCGGCTATCACAACGAACACTACGCCCAGATAGGCATGGCAAGGTCGAAAAACGGTATTACAGACTGGGAACGCTCAGACCTCAACCCAATAATTGCCCCCGATTGGGGCAAGTGGGACGGCGAAGCGTGCTATAAGCCCTTTGCCTTGAAATTCAATGGAGCATGGTGGCTTTGGTATAACGGCAGACTTGGAAGCCACGAACAGATAGGCCTTGCAATTCAACAGGGCGAGGAGCTTGGATTTTAATGAACGATATGATTTCGTCCCTTCAAAGTAAATTGGCTGGCTACATAGCCTTGTTCAACAGCCAAGACAAGGTGCCGTTTTCAAATTTGATCCCGAACGATGAAGCGTTCGACTATCTCGTCAAAGAAATCCCTCTTATAGAATGTCCCGACACTGAAATCGAGGAAATATATTATTTCCGCTGGTGGGTCTTAAGAAAGCACTGGAAATCGACAGAAAAGGGTCACGTTTTAACAGAATTCCTGCCGCAGGTTCCGTGGAGCGGAGCATACAACACCATTAATTGCCCTGCTTGTTTTCATATCAGAGAGGCAAGATGGCTAAGCGATTCAAAGGGCTGGCTTAAAGAATATATCGACTTTTGGCTTAACGGCCATGGCGATGCCGATTCATACAGCGCTTGGTATGCGCACGCAGTGTGGGAATATTGCACACTTCACAACGATTTTGAATATGGAATTGAAAAACTGCCTGCGCTGGTTGATTATTTCGAGCGCAGAGAAAAAACTCACTTGCATAAATGCGGGCTTTATTGGTCGATAGACGACCGTGACGGCATGGAATATTCAATAAGCGGGTCGGGATTGCGCCCCACGGTCAATTCCTACGCTTACGGCGACGCAACAGCAATATCCCGTCTGGCAGAGCTTGCAGGAGATGACGAGCTTTCGCAGCGCTATAAAGACAAAGCAAACAAGCTTAAAGAGCGAATGGACACGCTTTTGTGGGACGGCAGTTTTTACAAAACGATTCCCATGAATGAAATGGATAAAGAGGCTTTTGCCTGCCGCCCGAAGGTCGATGCACAAAATGACGTCAAAGAGCTTATCGGTTTCATTCCGTGGTATTTTGATATGCCGAATAAGGGCAGGGAAGAGGCTTTCGCCTTTCTCATGCGCACCGACACTTTTTTGGCACCGTCAGGCCTTACAACTGCCGAACAACATCACCCTCGGTTTATGGAAAAGCAAGACCACGAATGCCTTTGGAACGGCCCTGTCTGGCCCTATGCCACGTCGCAAACGCTTGTTGCGGTTGCAAATCTTTTAAGACATTATAATGGGAGCGTTATTTCTAAAGAGGATTATTATAAGCTCCTTTTGCAATATGCAAAAAGCCAGCACCTAATTGATGACGACGGAAAAAGAATTCCGTGGATAGATGAAAACATCGACCCCTTTACCGGAAGATGGCTTTCACGGGACATTCTTAAAAGCTGGGGCTGGCAAAATCATCTTGGCGGTTACGAAAGGGGAAAGGATTATAACCACTCGCTGTTCTGCGACTTAGTCCTTGGCGGCCTTTTGGGCATTGATGTAAATGAAAAAGGCGAGCTTGAAGTTTTGCCCTTAATTCCCGATTGGTGGGAATACTTTCTGGTTGAAAACATAAGCCTGAATGGCAAGAAGTACCGTGTAGTCTTTGACAGAAACGGCAACCACTATGATGTTGGCAAAGGCATTTCAATATCAGAAGTCAAGCAATAGGTTTATACATCGAAAAATATACAAAAAACAAGCCTTTCGTTGATTGGAAAGGCTTGTTTTTGTTTTCTATCTCATAGCTTCTAAAATCAATACCCAGTCACAGCCCTTGCCCTGTGTGGGAGGAGCAAGCAAGGTCTTGCCGTAGGCCGGCAAAATCGCAAAAATCTCGCTTTCGCCCGTGCGTGGGTCAAACCACGAAGCCCGCAAGAATGATGCTTTCTCGAACACTCCAAGGTTAACCGTAAACGGCACACCCAAAGGCGAGTAGACATATCCGTAATCGTCTCCGCGACCTGCGTTCATGTGGCCCATGCCAAAGAAGTTTTCGGCAATCAGCTCGGGTGCATGGCGGAACGAGAAATAATCATGGCTTAGACGCAGTTTTTTAAGGTAACCCATCTGGGTGGCAGCCTCATGCTCCAAAACCTCGTCCCACCTGTATGGGAAATAGCTCGTCGGCTCTTTTGTCATGCTCCAGATGCAGTGGTTGCCATATGTGTGTCCGCATGTGCCGCTTAAAGTGTCCCAATAGGCGTTTTGTCTCACGTCAGCGGCATTCCAGAAATATCCCAGCTTGTCGTTAAAGCAGGCAGGGTGGTCTTCATATCTCGGCTCCGAGTTCATATAGGGCTTGTCGGTCGCTTTTGCCATGTTAAGCATAACCGTGTCGGTTTCATAGCTTTGGTCGGCGGTGTGGCCTGTCTGTGCCGTGTGAAAGTCGATGTAATCGGCATCGTTCACCCATTTTGTCGAGTCACTGCAACCCGAAGGGTGGAAGGTGATAAGGTGGTTTTTGTCCTCCTCTTTAATTCCCTTTGCCATCGCGTCAATAATTCTGCGGTGAACGGGCTCAAGCTGTCGGTCTCCGCCAAGCATCCAGATTATGTTTTCTTTTTCAGCATAGCGCTTGGCGATCCACTTGCCATAAACATAAGCGTTATCCTCGTTGAAAATAACAGGTCCCTGTCCCCAGCATTTGTTTATCTTATCTCCCCATGTGGGCAGAAGTACGATAAACATGCCGTGTTTTGCGGCGGTTTCAATAACAAAATCCACATGGTCCCAATATGAATATTCGCCCTCTGTGTCAGGCTTGGCGGGGTCTGGCATACCGTCGGTAAAAAGCAGCGGTAATCTGCCGTGGGCATTCGGCACCGTTACACCCTCGAATTCAGCCAAGGCAACGCTTTGAATAGCGTTAAACCCCTGACGGGAGCGATGCTCGAAGTAGGCTTCAACCTCCTCGCGGTTCAAACGGTGAAAAATCTCCCACGCGGTGTCACCCAAATAGAAGAAGGGTTCACCGTCCTCCCATGCCAAATATCTTCCTTTAACAATAAGCTTGCGCATGCTTTACACCCCTTTCAAGAAGCCTTTACAGTAGATTCAAAGTCAAATGCTCACCTTACAGCCGGCGGTCATCTTTTCGGTCGAGGCAGTTATTTCAAGGTCCTCACTCTCGGCAATGATTGCCGCAAGTAGCTTGCCGTGATAGGCACGGCACACGTTAGTGGTATAGTCGTGCTCATCGTCAATTCTGCCCGAGCCTGTACCCAAAACCTTACCGCCCGAAACGGTTACGGTAATTTCGTCTTCTGCTTCCCATGCAGGGTTGCCGTTACAGTCACAAAGTGTAATTTCAGCAAATACAAGGTCAGCCTTGCCGCTCTTTCCTGTAATATCGGCCTTAACTTCAATGCAAGAGGCCTCGCCCACTGTGCAAAGCTCGTCATTTCCAACAGCTTCGCCGTTTCTATATGCTATCGCTTCAAGCTTGCCGGGCTTATACTCAACCTCGAATATTGCCATGCCTTTTTCATTAGGCTCCTTTTTGCCAAGCGATACGCCGTCCTGCAAAAGCTCGCATTCATCTGCCATGGTGTAAAGGTGAACCTCTGTTTTCTTGCCTTCCTTGCCCGAATATGTCCAGGTTCTGTTGACATCATAGAATCCCCATGCAGAAAGAGCAAACTGTTCGCCGAAATATACGGGATCCATAGTCAGAATACGGACTGCACCGTCGATCCATGCGGCATCACGATAATAGGAGGGTGCCTTTCTGTTGCCGCAGATGTCAAAGTCTCCGCAGTTGGAAATATGCTCGGGGTGCTTCATAAGTCCCCAAATGGGTGCTCTGTCCCTATCGTGATATACGTGTCCTATTCCCGTTTCGCCGAAATAGTCCCAACCTGTCCACACAAATTCACCAATAACCTGAATGTGCTTATCCATCAAGCGTCTTGACCACACAGCGTCAACAGGGTACGACTCGGTAATTGCAAACAAATGCTCGGGGAAGCGTACAACGTCCTTATCAAGCTTTTCGTTCAAATAGTTATATCCGATAACGTCAAGGTTTCCTGCCTGAGGCATCATCTTTTCGCCCCAGAAGTCCATCTTTTCAGCAGGGTAGCTTTCTGTTTCTCTCATACGGTCTGCATAATCGCCCTGTTCCCAAGGGTTGCAAAAAGCGTGAGTCAAAGGTCTTGTCGTGTCATATTCTTTAATTGTGTCGGCAATCATCTTGCCGATCTTATAGCCGTCGCCCCTGCCAAAACGCTCATAAATTTCGTTGCCGGTCGACCACATAACCACGCTGGGGTGGTTTCTGTCTCGTCTGACCATTGAGGTAATATCCTCTTTGGCGTAATCATTAAACCACAGGTGATAGTCATAAGGGCGCTTTGCAGAAATCCAGCAGTCAAAAATCTCGTCAATAACAAGAATACCCATTCTGTCGCAAACGTCCAAAAGCATTTCCGAGGGCGGATTGTGCGCACATCTTATCGCATTAAATCCATTTTCCTTTAAAATTCTCACACGTCTTTCCTCGGCCGAGCGGTAGGATGCCGCACCGATAATGCCGTTGTCATGGTGGTTGCAGGTGCCGTAAAGCTTAAGCGGCTCGCCGTTAAGCAAAAAGCCCTTCTTGGCGTCGCAAACAATTTCACGAATACCAAAAGTCACGGTGTCGCTGTCGGTGCAAGTGTCGGTCTTAAGTGCAACCTCGCACGAATATACAACAGGTGTATCTATCGACCAGCGTTCAATTCCACGAAGAATAGCCTTGCAGCTGAAGCGGTTTTCGCCCTTTTCAAGCCATGTAGAACGAATGAATGTGCGTGCGATCTCGGGTATCGAGAAGCTAAGCTCTGCCTCTCCGCATTCGGAAGCGAAAATCTCAACGCCAATCTCAATTTCAGCGTCATTTCCGTTAATGTTAAGCACCTTAACACAAGTGCCAAAGGGTATTAAATAATCACAGCCCGAGGTTAAAAGCTCTGCCTCGCGGTAAATGCCTGCACCGGAATACCAGCGGGAAGCCGGCTGAGACATAGCATCAATATCAACTCTTAACTCGTTGTCGCCGTCGTTCAAATAATCGCTAACATCACAAATAAAAGCTGTATAGCCATAGGGGTGGAACTTCACAAGGTTTCCGTTAACTTTGACCTCGGTAAGTCCCATAACACCGTCGAACTTAATAAAATGCTTATCTGACGACGGGTCCTTCGTAACGTTGCGTATATATGTACCCTTGCAAGGCTGAAAATATCCATAGTCTGCACAGGTCGGAGAATCGGGTGTTCTCTCGGTTCCAAGCATAAAGTCGTGGGGAATACTCACAATCTCGTCTTTGCCGCAGCCTGTAAATCTCCAACCGTCAAGTAACTGCTTAGATTTCATTAAAATCCCTTCTTTCAAAAAAAGTACGTGCCCTAATCCATAGGGCGTAATTTAAGTATATCTTATTTTTCTGCAAACCGCAAGCAGAATTTGACATAAAAAATCGAACTTGGCGCATTTCCCGTTACACTTGTAAAACAGCGAAAGCTTATAATCTTATATTCAATTAGCAAACACGCTTGTAAAGCAAAAAAGACACCTCTTGGGTGCCTTTTTTGCAATTTGTCAATAAGATATGAAAAATACCGTAAGCATTCAGAATTTAACCGTTAAGCTTGGCCTTGAATATTTCTGCAAGCTCTTCATTTCTCATGGCAGGCAGCTGGTCAGCGCTGTTGCCGTAAAGTCCGAAAGCTCCTTCGTGATATGCATGATATGAGAAATGAATATCATATTCTTCGCATAAATCAAGCATATCGCTCACCCAACGGTCGCCGCCTCTGTGGTTTTCCCATGCAGTACGTGCAGCGCCAAACTCTCCCAAATACATCGGAACGTTGTTATCCATTCCGAATTTAAGGTTTTTAAGCAGCATATCTTCAAGATATTCCTTGTTCAGCGACATCACACCCGAAGCTAATGACAGGTCGATTCTGGGCATTACCTTAGCACCCGAAGCGATATTCTCTGTCTTTAACTTTGCGGTCAGCTTATATTCATAACCCTCTTTAAGCTCAAATCTATAGCCCGTAGCGTTCGCATCGGCAGTAGTTCCCGAGATAGAATAACCGTAGCCGTCATAACCGTTTTTTGTTTTACCGCTTTTTCCTTGTCCGTTATTCGCCCAGAAGTCCAACTGCACACTGGAGGAAGAAAAATCTACAGACTTTAAAACTCTTGTCATTTCTCCGTCCTTATATTCTTCCAAAACCATGTCATCAATATATGCTGTTCCGTCAGCTCCGATATTTGCTGCCCTGAATACAATTGCACCGATATTATATTTGTCGCTAAGCGAAACCAACGATGTCTCCCACAGCTCCCAACCATCTTCAAGGTCTTCAAGTTTCTTTGCCGAGGAGCAATCTACCCAGTTATCTATATATGAAGTAACTATTATGTCGTCAGAAGGATAGAACATCGTATTTCCTGCAGTTCCTGCCCAGTCCATGTTCTGGTGGGTGAAGCTGTGAGGGTCATAGGTGTGGAACTCATATGCAGTGTTGTCATCGTCCAAAAGGAACTGAAGCTTGCCGATTTCAATATTCCAGTCAGAATGTCCGTTTGCATCCTGAACAGCACACACTCTTTCGGCAAAGATGATATGGTTTTTGTCATACTGTCTTATGCCGTCGGTAATTCTTTGCATCAAATCACGGCACTGGTCAATCGAATCTTCAACGTTTCCGACATCCGGAACGATCGGCTCATTCAATATTCCGTAACCGATTATCGAGGGGTTGTCGGCATATCTCTTTGCAATTTCAGACCACAATGCAACAAGTCTTGACTGGTTTTCTTCGTCCGACCAAAGGTTACCGCCGTTTCCCTGAGACTGATAACCGCCCTGAGGAACGTGCATGTTAAGAACAAGACCTATGCCGTTCTTTTTGGCCCACTTAATGTTTTTATCAATCAGTTCAAAGCCTGCATCCTTATAAACGTAAGGGTTGCTGTCATCTTCGAAAAGCTGGTAATTCAAATAAAATCTTACGCTGTTAAAGCCCATAGCTGCCATGTCTTCATATGAAGATTCGTCCTGGCTGGTCCACACGGGCTCGGTGGGGTTGTCCCACACGCCGTTGCCGCAGGCAATACCCTTAAGCCACACTTCATTTCCGTTACCGTCAACAATCTTGTTTCCCTCAACGTGAATGAAGCCTTGCTCTTTTCCAACGCAACCGAACAAAGTTAACGCACACATCATAGCAATCATAATAGCGATAATTCTTTTCAGCATTTCTTTTCTCCTGTTATACTCTCTTAAAGGTCAGCATGTTCCACGAATGGGGTGCCAAAACAACCTTATCGTTTATTGCTTTAATGCTGGGCACAACAGCGTCAGGCTCTTCCTTGGTGTTGATCTTCTTAAGGTCATCACCCTCAAGCGAGATATGCTCGCAAAGCTCATATCCGTCAAGGCCGATGTCCAAGTCACATTCGTCGTTCATAGAACGGTTTACAGCAAACAAGGTCAGCTTTTCGCCGTCGTCAGAAAGAACAGCGGTAGAATCAATGTAAGGTACGTCCTTCTTGTTTGCGGCATCATATTTTCCGCATTCGCACTCTGTTCTCAAAGCGGTTCCTCTTGCATTGCAGGAGGTATACATGAAGGGATAATAAATTGTCTGTGCCCACAAAGCTCCGCCTGTTTCTGTCATTATGGGAGCGATTACGTTAACAAGCTGTGCCAAGCACGCAATTTTAACTCTGTCGCAGTTGTTAATAAGTGTTATAAGAAGGTCGCCCAGAACAAGTGCGTCCTCAAGGTTATAGATATCCTCAAGCAACGGAGGGGCAACCTGCCACTTGGGAATCTGCTTATCCTGCTCGTTACTGTGGAACCAGATATTCCATTCATCGAACGAAAGGTTTACTGTCTTATGCGAGCCTTTTTCTGCCTTGATTTCATCGCATATGCTTGCAACAGTCTTAATGAATCTGTCCATATCAACACCCGATGCAAGGTATGACGGGGTGTCGTTTGTGGGGTTTCCGTAATAGTTGTGAAGCGAAATGTAATCAACATAATCATAGCATTCACGCAAAACGGTGCGTTCCCATTCTCCGAAGGTGGGCATGTTAATGTGCGAGCTTCCGCAAGCAACCAGCTCGATAGAGGGGTCTACCCACTTCATCATCTTTGCGGTTTCGCAGGCAATTCTGCCATACTCATAAGGTGTCTTCGAGCATATCTGCCACGGGCCGTCCATTTCGTTGCCCAAACACCATGTCTTAATGCCAAAAGGCTTCTCAAAACCGTTTGCCTTGCGCATGTTTGCATAATATGTATCGGTTTCAAGATTGCAATATTCAACAAGGTTTGCAGCGTCCTGTGCGCCTCTTGTTCCAAGGTTTACAGCCATCATAACGTCCGATTTCGCACGCTTTGCCCATTCCTGAAACTCGTCAATACCGACTTCATTCGTTTCAACCGAGCTCCAAGCAAGCTCTAATCTTCTCGGGCGCTTTGCTTTGTCACCGGTGCCGTCTTCCCAGTTATATCCCGAAACAAAGTTGCCGCCCGGGTATCTTACGATCGGTACGTTTAATTTTTCAATCATTTCCATTACGTCGGTTCTAAAGCCCATGTCGTCGGCAGTGGGGTGTGTCGGCTCGTAAATACCGCCATATACTGCTCTGCCAAGATGCTCGATAAACGAACCGTAAAGACGGTCGTCAACTTTTCCAATGCTGTTTTTAAGGTCTATGCTTATTCTTGCATTCATAATTTTCCCTCGCTTTAATAAGATTAATATTTTTATATTTTACTATAATTAAAGAATACAATAAAGCCTATCTAAAGTCAATACTTTGCGGCGTAAATTAAGTTTCATTTTTTAATACAACTTGGTTTAATATCTGTAAAAAAAGAAGCCCCCGTCGGGACTCCTTTTAGTTTTTATGTAGTTACAACACCCAAAAACTGCGCAATTAACGAACACACTGCCAAATAAAAATCCCCCCAAACGGGGGGATCGTCTATAAGTACAGCTTAAACTCATTTTTGTAGTAACGCTTCAGGTAGTTATCAAGAATTTGTCTGTTTTCAAATTGCAAAGCTTTTTGCGGGCAGGTTGTTACGCACCGCAGACAGCGAATACATTTCGTACCTATAATACCGTTTTTTATTGCGCCCATAGGGCAACTCTTTTCACAAAGATTACAAGAACTGCATTGATTTGTTTTAATGATTTTAACACCCACCCGGCTGCGCCATGCAGGGAAAATATCTGCAAGCGGGTTTTTGCGTGTCTTTGGTATATAAGCTTTCTTAGGTGCTTGCACTCTTTCCAAAATCGGCATAAGTGCGTTCTCATCGAAAGAAAAATCGCCATTAAGAAATGTATGCCCGATAGGGACATATGCGCCTGCGATTACTTCGCCTTTAACCGCTTTGCTTGCCTGATAAAGAACATTGCCGTAAGATATTCTTCCGTAAGTTGCAATCAAAACAACATGGTCCGATGTCAGCCCCTTTAAAAACATCTTTACAGGCTGGGGAATATTCTGGCAGTAA
>JAZSPX010000089.1:0-4565 GCA_045537675.1 Candidatus Faeciplasma sp.
CGTTTGAAGCCTTAAGAAGAACTTCTTCGATCTGAGACGGGAAGACGTTAACGCCGCGAATGATAAGCATGTCATCTGTTCTGCCCTGGGGCTTTTTCATTCTCACATGGGTTCTGCCGCAGGCGCACTGCTGATAGTTAAGCTCGCAGATGTCGCGTGTGCGGTAGCGGATAAGCGGGAATCCTTCTTTGGTGAGGGTGGTGAAAACAAGCTCGCCCTGCGAACCCTCGGGCAATACTTCACCGGTGTCGGGGTCAATGATTTCGGGGATAAACATATCCTCGCAAACGTGCATGCCTGCCTGGCATTCACATTCATAAGATACGCCGGGGCCCATGATTTCGCTTAAGCCGTAAATATCATAAGCCTTAATGTTAAGCTTATCTTCAATCGTGTGGCGCATGTCTTCTGTCCAAGGCTCGGCACCAAAGATGCCAACCTTTAACGAAAGCTGGTCTTTAACACCCATTTCTTCAATGGATTCGCCTAAATAAAGTGCATAAGAGGGGGTGCAGCACAAAGCTGTCGAGCCGAAGTCGACCATTGTCTGAATCTGGCGCTGTGTGTTGCCCGCACTTGTGGGGATAACGGTTGCACCGATTTTTTCGGCACCGCCGTGTGCGCCCAAGCCGCCTGTAAACAAACCGTAGCCGTAGGAAACCTGAACAAAGTCATCCTCTCCCAAGCCGATTGCAACCATCATTCTTGCAACACAGTCGGACCAGTTATCAAGGTCGTTCTGGGTGTAGCCGACAACTATCTGTTTGCCTGTTGTGCCGCTTGAAGCGTGAACACGGACAATGTCCTTAAGCGGTTCGGCAAAAAGACCATAAGGGTAATAGTCGCGTAAATCCTGTTTATAAGAGAAGGGGAGCTTATGTAAATCCTCAACTCCGTTAATGTCCGAGGGCTTCAAGCCCAAAGCGTCCATTCTTTTTCTGAAAAGCGTCACACGCTCATACATTCTTGCTACCTGCCACTTAAGTCTTTCGCTCTGAAGCTTTTTAAGCTCCTCGCGTGGCATACATTCGATTTCCTTGTGTAAAATTGCCATTTAAACGCATCTCCTTTAACTTTTTAAAAAGTTAGTAAACAGTATATCACTATTTAATCGTTTTGTAAACCCCTTTACAGCGCTAAAGCGAAGATAATTGCGCCTAAAAACCTCTTAATTTACATTACTATTGACTTTTTGGCTTAATTTAGATATACTAACTAAGTGAATGTCATTTTTTAAATGACGAGTATTTTTATTAAGGAGGACTTAAAGTGCGACGCATTAAAAAACCTATATTCTTTATTGTAGTTGTGCTTATAGCTGTATTTGCTTTCCTCACCTTCAATGGCTTCAGCACTTACTATGGCGATACCAAGACAAGCATCATCAAGGGTGCTGACGATATTCGCTGGGGTATTGACATCAGCGGCGGCGTTGACGTTACATTTGCCCCGCCGGAGGGTGTTGAGGCAACCCCTGAGCAGATGGATGCTGCACAGGCTGCCATTGAAATGAGACTTGTAAACCTTGGCATTACAGACTATGAGCTTTATGTTGATCACTCTAACCATGACATTATCGTAAGATTCCCCTGGCAGGCAGGCGAAGAGGACTTTGACCCCGAAGCCGCTGTTGCCGAGCTTGGCGAGACTGCTCTTTTAACCTTCAGAGAAGGTATTGAAACAGACGAGCTTGGCTTGCCCGCCGGCGTAACCAAGGAAACTGTTATTTTGACAGGTGAAAACATTGAAACCGCTACTGCTTTTTACAGACAGAACGATGATGGCGAATATGAATTTTTCGTTGCTTTAGAGTTTGACGAAGCAGGCACAGCCGTATTTGCAGAGGCAACGACCCGCCTTGCTGCCGAAGACGGAGTTATATCTATCTGGATGGACGAGACCTGCATTTCGGCACCGACAGTAGGCGTTGCAATTACCGACGGTCAGTGTGAGATCTCGGGCGACTTTACCCAGGAAGAAGCCAAGGCTTTGGCTGACAAGATTTCTGCAGGTGCTTTGCCCTATAAGCTTGTAACCTCTAACTTCTCGACAATTTCTGCAACCATGGGTGCAGGCGCACGCAACGCAATGCTTTTGGCAGGCGCCGTTGCTTTGGCACTCATCTGCGTATACATGATCATTGTTTACAGACTTCCCGGCTTTGTTGCATCAATCGCTTTGATGGGACAGGTTGTCGGCACAATCGCTTGCATTACAGGCTTCTTCGGCTTCATGCCCAGCTTCACCCTTACCATTCCCGGTATTGCAGGTATCATTTTGGCTGTTGGTATGGGCGTTGACGCCAACGTTGTTACATTTGAACGTGTTAAGGAAGAGCTTCGGGCAGGCAAGGGTCTTTACAACTCGCTTGAACAGGGCTATTCAAGAGCATGGGCTGCTATCTTCGACGGTAACATCACCATCGTGTTCGTAGCAGTTATCCTCATGGGCGCATTCGGCCCTCCGGACAGCTTGTTTGCTAAGGCTATGGGCTGGCTCTACTTCATGTTCCCCACCACTATCGAGGGTACGATTTACTCCTTCGGTTACACCCTTTTGGTTGGTGTAGTTCTTAACTTCGTATTCGGTGTGTTCTGCACAAGAATCATGCTTGCTTCTCTTGCTAAGTTCAAGGCTCTCAGAAATCCCAAGCTTTACGGAGGTGTAAGTGATGAACAATAAGATTTATGATGTTGTTGGAAAGAAGAATATCTTCTTTATCGTTTCTGCAATTGTTATCGCTTTGGCTGTCGTTCTTACCTTTATTCTGGGCATGAACGTTGCAATCGAATTCAAGGGCGGCACGATCGTTACCTATTCTTACACCGGCACAATTAACGAAAACGAAATTGCTTCCAAGGCTTCGGAGGTTGCAGGTCAGGACTGTAACGTTACCTTGGGCGAAAGCTTGGCAGACGGTTTGACTACCATTGCATTAAGCTTCCCTGCCTCTGAAGGCTTAACTGCCGAGGTTCAGGCGGCTTTGACTGACGCTTTGACTGAAGCTTACCCCGAGCTTGACATCGAGCTTTACAGCTCGCAGGACGTTAACCCCTCGACCGGCAGCGGCTTCTTCGGCAAGTGCGTAATGGCAGTTGCTTTCTCGGCTGTTGTAATGATCGTTTACATCGGCTTCAGATTCAGACATATCGGCGGTTGGGTTGCAGGCTGCTGTGCAGTTGTGGCACTCATTCACGACATGTGCTTTGTTTATGCTTGCTGTGTAATCTTCAGATTCGATATCAACTCGAACTTTATGGCTGTTTTGCTTACAATTCTGGGTTACTCCATCAACGCAACAATTATTATCTATGACAGAATCCGTGAAAACAGACGTCTTTACGGCACAGGCAAGACCTTGGCAGAGCTTGTTAACATGAGCGTAAGCCAGTCCATGGGCAGATCCATTCACACAACTGCTACCACAGTTATTGCAATGGCTACAATCTGCATTGTTTCGCTTGTTGCAGGTGTTAACACCATCATCAGCTTTGCTTTCCCGCTTGTAATCGGCTTGCTTGCAGGTGTTTATTCATCTAACTGCATCGCTCCCGCTTTGTGGGTTATGTGGCAGGGCAAAATCGACTCCAAGAAGAAATAATTAAACTTAACGACGGGAAGGCGACTGCGCTTTCCCGTTTTTGCTTGCGGGCGCTGCCTGACAGCGCCGACTGTTTCTAAGGGCTGCATAAGCGAAGCGTTGTGCCCAAGAAGCGTCGGCGCGCACGCGTGGGCACTCGCTTCGCAACCACGCCCTCGCACTTCGCGCCCTTAAAAACTTTCACATTTCACGAAGGAGGATAATATGCCAAAGAACAAAATAACTGCCGGAATTTCCGCCGCATGCGGATATCCCGAGCCACCCGAGACTTTTATTAAAACCCTGTGCGAGCTTGGCGTTAAAAGAATTGAGCTTTTTGTAAACTGCGAGTTTGAGACCAGACCCGAATATGTGAAAGAGATCAAGACGATTTTGGATGCTAACGGTGCCGAGTGCGTGTCGCTTCACCCGTTTACCTGCGCCATCGACACATATGCCATGTTTTCGACTTATGAGCGCAGAACACAGGAATATTTAGACTATCACAAAAGATACTTCGAGGCGATGAACATTCTGGGTGCCAAATATTTTGTCTTTCACGGTTCAAAGGTGAATTACGGCGACGAGGTTATTTTCGACCGTTTTGCAAGACTTGACAGCATTGCAAAAAGCTTTGGGGTTAAAGCATTGCAGGAAAACGTCAACCAAAAGGTGACGGGCGAGCTTGAAACTTTAAAGCGAATGAAAGCACACTTTGGCGACGATGCCGGCTTTGTCCTCGATACAAAGCAGGCTGTAAGAATGGGCTGGGACCCGTTTGACGGAGTGAAAGCGCTTGGAAGCTCGATCAAGCACGTGCATATTTCCGACCACGGAGAATTGGGCGACTGCCTGCCCTTGGGCAAAGGCGAAATGAACGTTGATGCGTTTGTTAAAGCTCTTGCAGACAACGGATTTGAAGGCGCAATTATGCTTGAGCTTTACCGCAAGGGATATGGCGGGCCGAGCGAGCTTATTGACAGCC